>NZ_JBRCOK010000058.1:0-7735 GCF_053501535.1 Bellilinea sp.
GGGTATATAGCGCCATGTCCACTGCCTGCAAGTCAAAATTGCCGTTGGCCGCCAGTTCGCGCATCCGCTTTGGCCAGCCTTCGTTGTTCACCTCCGGCGGGAAGGGGGTGATGAAGCGTACCTGCGTACGGCCGGCCTGCACACTTTCCACTGTTGCCGGTTCGTAGGTGCCGCCGGAGTAAATTCCCCAATGCTTGTGATAGGAACCATCCGCAAAGAAGGTTGAGCTGACAAAACCGGGTTTGTCCGAAACGGTCAACACCGCCGCACCGGCGCCATCACCGTAAAAGAAGGACATGACATCATTCTGCCAGTCGCACAGCTTGTGCATCATATAAGCCCCCACCACCAGCACATATTTCATCTGATGAGAGGTGGAAAGCAAACCTGCCGCAATGTTCAAACCGGTAGGAAACGATGCGCAGGCACAACCAATGTCAAATGTGCCGGCGTTGACGGCACCCAGTTTATGCTGCACAACCACGGAGGTCGCCGGGGTAATGTAATCCGGGCTGTCCGTGCCGAGGATGATCATATCCAGATCATCTGCCTGAATACCCGCATCTTTGAGCGCTTCCTTCGCCGCTTCCACCGCCAGATCCGAGGTTACCCAGTCATCCGGCGCATACCAGCGCGTTGTAATGCCGGAAGAGGCCTCAAACTTGTCAATCACTTCGCCAAAGCGCTCGCGCATTTCGCGGTTGGGGCGCTCTATCGGTGGAAGATAATGACCTGTACCGATGATGGTTGCAAATCGAGACATACTTTTTTTCCTCCTTGGAAACTCAATAGGATTTATGTGCCGATCACGATTCCGCCATCTACGCTGATGGTTGCACCATGCACAAAACTGGCCTCATCACTTGCCAGCCAAAGGTAGGCATTGGCAATATCGCGCGGGTCGCCCAACCGGCCGAGCGGGGTTTTGGCTTTCATTCCCGCCAGAATTTCCTCGGGCATCTTCTGCACCATCTCGGTGGCAATAAAACCGGGCGCAACGGCATTGACGCGGATGTTGAAGCGCCCCAGTTCACGCGCCCAAACGCGCGTCATTCCGATCACGCCCGCTTTGGTAGCCACGTAATTGGTCTGTCCGACATTGCCGTACAACCCGACTACAGAAGAAGCGTTGAGGATTACGCCGCCGCCCTGTCGAATCATAAAAGGAGTGACCGCCTGCGCGCAGTTGAACACGCCCTTCAGGTTGATGTCAATCACCTGATCAAAGGCGCTTTCTTCCATCTGCTTGACCAGTTCACCGTCTTTGACTTTGACGAACAACGCATCCCGGGTTATACCGGCATTGTTGACGAGCACATCCACCCGACTAAAGCGGCGCACCACATCCTCAACCCAATTCTGCACCTCGGCGCGGTCAGCTACGTTAACGACATAAAAGCAGGCTGGATCGCCCAGTTCCCGAACGAGCGTCTCGCCTGCCTCACGGTTGACGTCGCAGATGACCACAATCGCCCCCTCTTCCGCAAAACGTTGCGCAGTGGCTTTACCAATCCCGGCTGCACCCCCGGTGATCAAACATACCTTGTCTTTAAGACGCATCATTCCCTCGCCTCCTGAAGTATTGATCTCCTGCCGTTGACAGGGTAATATAGCCGCCCCCTACGCAATAGAATACCGGGCAGCGGTTACAAAAGGGTTACAAAAAGAAGTTCAGGTGGTCAGCCGCCGCAGTAAATCGCGCGTTTCCAGGGATGGTTCAACCCCCAGTTCATCCCAGAGAATTTTCCAGCAGCGCTGATAGGTCTGGATGACCTGCGCCTGATTACTCTTGGCCGCATAGGCTTGCATGATCAGGCGGTAAGCCGGCTCCCAGGTGGGATCCCGCAGCAGAGCAGTGTTGCAAATTCCAATCACCTCCTCCCAACGCCCCTGAATGCTGAGCAACTCTCCCAACCGCTGAACCGCGGAAAAGTAAAGCTGGCGCAGCCGTTCACGTTCCAGGCTGCTCCAATCCTCGTAACAACATTCCTGCAGGTAATCGTTCTGGTAAAGGTCAAGCGCCTGACGCAGGGCTTCTTCCTCGGTTGAATCAGGCAGAGTCAGCCGCTCAAATTCCTCCGCATCTACGATTACCTTTGCCAGGGGGTTGATGCCGTAAAGGTTATCCTGACGGCGGATGAAGAAGGGGGCCGCCTCGCGCGGACGCTGCGGTTCGATGGCGCGGTTCAGCGCGTTCAGCGCCACTTTGAAATCGCGCACTGCCGCCTCGCCATCCAGTTCCGGCCAGAGCAGGTCAACAATTTGATCGCGCAGCAGTCCGCGCCGCCGGTTGGTAATGAACAGCTGAAACAACTGGCGCGCCTTTTCGCGCTGCCATTCAGCGGAATGAACCCTTAGCTCACCCCGCCACACGCAAAAATCGCCTAGGGTGCGCACATACAGCGTACAGGCCGGGTGATACTCTCCCTCAAAGGCGGCTGCATTCAGCCATTTGGCGAGGTGCTCGCCTCCAATCCCCTGCCGACGGGCTGCCAGCAGCAACGGCAGCAAAGTTTGTTCATCCTTCCAGCCCAGAAAAGTCGGGCGGAAAAAGAGCGCTTCGGCATCCTGCCCCTGCTGGCGGTTGAGGATATGCTCCAATTCCGCCAGTGCCTGCGAATGCTCCCCGCCGTACCAGGCCATCCATGCCAGCCAAAGGCGGGCAGCCGTCCAGCCGAAGCGGTCACCGACCGACTCAAACCCCTGCGCGGCGCGCTCCAGCCATTCTCGAGCTGCCCCAAATTGCCCGGCAAGCGCAAATGAAGCGCCCATACTGGTGCGCACCAGATTGCCAATCCACTCATCGCCGGCTTTTTCGGAGATGACCAGTGCACGGCGGGCGCAATCCTCGGCTTCCAGCAAATCCCCGCCGTAGCCCAGAACACGGGTTAGCCCCCACAGCGGCTCCACCCCCACCCGTGCCACTTTGAAAGGGTGCATCAATTCAATCGCGCGGCGGTAAAGGTCTATGGCTTTCCGACGATAGGATTCACCCCACGGTTGAACGTGGGCTACCTGCAGGGCATGCCCAAGCCGAATCAATCCGACTGCTTCCACAAATTCAGATTGCAAGCGCTTGCCAATGGCAATTCCCTCACGTGCAAAACGTTCGGCTTCCTCTGCCTCGCCCAGCATGGAACAAATTAACGAAAGCAGCAGCAGGGTCTCTCGATGGAAGCGTTGGGCGCGCTGTGCCTCGCTGCGCCTTTCTTCAGCAGCCTGATTGAGCATCAACTGGCGCGCTTCGATTAATCTACCGGTGCGCAGCAAGGCGCGTCCTTCCAGATAGACATCATTTGGACTGGTTTCGGCGCGCAGCAGTTGGGCTTCACGGTGCAGCCGACGCGCTTCATCCGGTTTGCCAAGGTTGAGTTTGTTTTCGGCCAGTTGATCCAGCAAGGCGGCCACTTCATCGCGGTATTCCTGCGGCTCCAACAGGCGCAGGGCTTCTTCCAACAGGGCATCGGCTTGCAGCGGGCGAATCGTATCCAGATAAACCTGCGCCTGCCCGCGCAAAGCGCGGCTGCAACCCCAATGATCCCCCTGCTGGCGGTAGAGTTGCTCAGCAGCCCGGAAGTGGATCAGCGAAGGTTCAAAATCGGCCAGCAAACGATGAAGGTCTCCCAGCAGCAGCTGGAGCAGCGGACGATTCGCCTTCAACCCGGATGGTAAACGGCCGAGATAGTATTGCAAACTTTCCAGGCGTCCACTCCGAATCAGTCCCACGCCAATTTGTTCAATCACATCCGCCGCAAAGGCATACTCCCCCGCTTTAAGCAGATGATAAATGGCTTCTTCTGACCGCTTACGATCCAGATAGAGGTTTGCAGCCCGAAGATGCAAAGACCGCGCTTCAGCAGGCTGGTGATTCAACTGTGCCTGTAAAAATTCTTGAAAAAGGCGTTGGAAACGGTAAGTCTGCCCGCCAGCCGTTTCAATGAACAGGCCCCCTTCATATAATCGCTTCAGCAGGACGGCACTCTCTTCAATTCCCAACAGTTCATCGCATATTTCGCCTTCCAGTTGGCGCAAAATGGAGGATCGCACCAGAAATTGCTGAATCTCCTTTGGCTGGCGGGCAAGCACTTCCGGCGCCAGATAATCGAACAGGCCTTCCAGTGTTTCGGGCAGGCGTTCCAGCACCCCATCCAGAGAGGCGGAAGGCTGACGTTGCACGCTCTGCCAGATCATTTGCAGTACCAGCGCCCAGCCTTCGGTTTCTTTTGCAAGCCGTTCGGCTTGCTGCCGCGTAATTGGAAAACCGTACCCCTCCCGGAAAAGATCTTCGATTTCCTCTGAAGTGAAAGCCAGATCGCTGTGAGTCAACAGGCTCAATTCCCCCTTCACCCGCCAGCGGTTCAAATCCAGATGATCCGGCATGGTGCGCGTGGCAATCACCACCTGCAAGTTCGGCGGGCGGTATTGAATCAAATGCCGCACCAACCCGGCAATTTCCGGCACATCATGCACCCAGTGATAATCATCCATCACCAGCACGCCTTCTTCCAGCAAATGCAACGTAAGGGCATTCAACAACGGCGTTAGAGCGGAAGGCGCCACCCGGCCATTGTGTTCTTCGAGATAACGAAGCGCATCCCTGCCATACGCTTCATTTTGACTGGCAAAAGCACTGATGAGGTGAATCAAGAACAACAACGGATCACGGTCAGGTTCATTGACCGTATACCAGAAAAGGCGGCGGCCTTCTTCGCGCAAATCGAGCAGGGCAGTGGACTTTCCGTAACCCGTGCCGGCCAGCAGCAAAGTCAGTGGACGTTGCAAAGCGCGTTGCAATAACGAGCGAACGCGGGGACGGGGGAGTATGGCTTTGCGCGGCAGGGGTGGGATCAACTGGCTTTGGATGACCAGATCTCGAAATGCCATGGCACTTCCGATTGTAGTGCAATTTTCCGCTGCTGACAAATCAAATCTCATCCGTAGTATAATCGGGAGGCAATCTCAAGCCGTTTTGTGGAGTGCGCATGTCTGAACCGATCGATTTCCAAACCATCATCATGAATTTGCAGCGCTTTTGGGCCGATCAGGGCTGCCTGATCTGGCAGCCTTATTACACGCAGGTGGGTGCCGGCACCTACAACCCGGCCACTTTTCTGCGCGTGCTGGGCCCTGAACCGTGGAAAGTTGCCTATGTCGAACCCTCTGTCCGCCCCGATGATGGACGCTACGGAGAAAACCCCAACCGCTTGCAGCAACATTACCAGTTTCAGGTCATCCTCAAGCCCGACCCCGGCAACCCGCAGGAAATTTACCTTCAGTCCCTGCAGGCATTGGGAATTGACCCGCATCAACATGACATTCGCTTTGTGGAAGACAACTGGGAATCGCCTGCCCTGGGGGCGTGGGGATTGGGCTGGGAAGTGTGGCTGGACGGGCAGGAAATCACCCAATTCACCTACTTCCAGCAGGCCGGCGGGATTGTGCTGGATCCGGTTTCGGTAGAAATCACCTACGGTCTGGAACGGATTGCCATGGCGCTGCAAAAAGTGCGTAATTTCCGTGATATTCGCTGGAGCCCCGAACGCACCTACGGCGATGTGAACCTGCAAGGCGAACAGGAACACAGCAAGTATTATTTTGAGGTTGCCGATGTTGAACGGGCGCGCCAGATGATGAGCCTGTTTGAAGCCGAAGCGCTCAATGCACTCGAACACGGCCTGGTCTTGCCGGCGCATGACTATGTGCTGAAATGCTCCCACACCTTCAATATTCTGGATACGCGCGGCGCCGTCGGTGTGACCGAACGGGCTGCCATGTTTGCCCGCATGCGCGATCTTTCTGCAAAAGTAGCACACGCCTATCTTGACCAGCGCGAACGGCTGGGATACCCCATGCTGCCCGCTGAAAAAGGCACCCCCACTGCCGCAATTTCTGCACCGCGCGGCGCTGCCGCCACAGGAGAAACGCATCCCCTGAACCAGCCGGGGAATTTGTTATTTGAAATTGGCACAGAAGAACTGCCCGCCGGTGACTTGCAGGATGCCATAAACCAGTTGCAGGAACGCATCCCTCAATGGCTGGAAGAATTGCGTCTGAATTACGGGACGCTCAATGTCTTCGGTACACCGCGCCGTCTTACGGTCATTGTAAAAAATCTGGCCGACCACCAAACCGACCACGAAACGCTGGTCAAGGGGCCGCCTGCCCAGCGCGCCTTTGATACCCAGGGCAACCCCACCCCAGCAGCGATTGGATTTGCACGCAGCCGTGGGATTGAGGTTGGTCAGTTGCAGATCGCCGAAATGGACGGCGGTCAATACGCCGTTGCACGCATTTTTGAAGCCGGTAAACCGGCAGTGGAAGTCCTGGCATCCGCCCTGCCGCAGTGGATCGCTTCGCTCAATTTCACCAAATCCATGCGCTGGAACCAATCCGGTGTTGCTTTTTCGCGCCCCATCCGCTGGCTGCTGGCATTGTTCGATGGGCAGTTGATTCCTTTCCAGTACGCCGGGTTGAGCAGCGGCAATCAGACGCGTGGATTGCGCTTCCGCCAGCCCGAAATGGTGGAGATCAACGAAATTGACACCTATCTCCAGTTTTTGAGCAGTCAGGGCATTCTACTCGATCCCGCCGAACGGCGCGCCAGCATCCGCCGCCAAACCGAACAGTTGATTGCAGAATGCGGCGGCGACCCTGCCCTTCTGGATGAAAACTTGCTGGATGAAGTAACCGGTCTGGTTGAAGCACCCACCGCCCTGCGCGGCTCGTTCGATGAGGCGCACCTCAGCTTGCCGGCGGAAGTGTTGATCTCGGTCATGAAAAAGTACCAGCGCTATTTTCCGGTTTATACAAATGACGGCAGTTTGCTGCCTTACTTCATCGTCATTCGCAACGGCGACGAGCGGTTCAAAGAAGTGGTCGTTGACGGCAATGAACAGGTCATCCGCGCCCGTTTTGCCGACGCGGCCTTTTTTATCAACGAAGACCTGAAACAACCGCTGGAAGCCTTCCTGCCGCGCCTGAATACGCTCACTTTTCAGGTCAAACTGGGTTCGATGCTGGATAAAACTCACCGCATCGAACGCCTGGTGGAAAAATTGATTCCCATGGTTGGGTTGGATGAGGAACAGGCTGCCGTTGCCCGGCGCACTGCTCACCTGTGCAAAGCCGATTTGGTCACCAACATGGTCATCGAAATGACCAGCCTGCAAGGGCTGATGGGCCGTTATTACGCACAGCACAGCGGCGAATCACCGGCGGTTGCTCAGGCCATCTTTGAATCCTATCTACCGCGCTATGCCGGGGATGATTTCCCGCAATCTGCAGCGGGCTTGCTGGTTGGCATGGCGGACCGACTGGATACGCTGGCAGGGTTGTTTGCCGCCGGGCTGGCACCTTCCGGCACCAAAGACCCGTTCGCCCAGCGGCGGGCTGCGCTGGGGCTGGTGCAAAATCTGATTCACTGGAATCTGGATTTTGACCTGCAGACCGGACTGCAGGCCGCTGCTGAGGGGCTGCCCATCCCTGCCAGTGCTGAAAGCCTGCAAACCTGTCTGGAGTTCATCATCGGCCGCCTGCAAAGCAACCTGCTTGAAGAAGGCTATCGCTATGATGTGGTTTCTGCCGTGCTGGCAGAGCAGGGTCAAAATCCGGCAGCTGCCTTCCGTGCTGTGCAGCACTTGCAGCAATGGGCTCAGCGCGAAGATTGGAACCAGATATTACCGGCATACGCCCGCTGCGTGCGCATCACCCGAGATCAGAAGGAAACCTTCACCAT
>NZ_JBRCOK010000059.1:0-14164 GCF_053501535.1 Bellilinea sp.
CGCAATGCCCTGGTGACCTTCACCCAGCGCATCCAGCTGTTGTCGCGGGACACGTTGCACCGGGATGCGCCACCTGGCGGCTTGATTGAGAATTTCGGTTAATTTTCCTTTTTCTTCCGTTCCGCTGGCAACCAGAAGGCGAAAAATCTCCCGCCGGCGGGTTTGGAATATTTCAAATACCGGATTGCGACCGGTGATCCATTCTCTCATAGGTCAATCCACCTGTAAAAAATCTAATCAATGATCGCTCTCCGGACGGGCAAAGATCATCCGTCCGGCAGCTGTTTGCAGGACTTTGGTAACGGTTACCAGTATTTCCTGATTGAGGTACTTGTTGCCGTTTTCGATTACAACCATGGTGCCGTCTTCCATATAACCGACGCCCTGTCCGCTTTCCTTGCCCTCCTGAATGACGCGCACCGACAGCGTTTCGCCGGGCAGCAGCACCGACTTGACCGCATTAGCCAGTTCATTGACGTTGAGAACCGTTACGCCTTGCAGCTCGGCGATGCGATTCAAATTGTAGTCGTTGGTCAGGATGGGGCAGCGCAGCTGACGGGCGAGGATGACCAGTTTGTCATCCACATCCCGCACCCCTTCGACATCAATATCGGAAATGCGCACAGGAATAATGGGCTCTTTCTGCAATTGGGAGAGCACTTCCATGCCACGTCTTCCGCGCTGGCGTCGCAGACTGTCCGGTGAGTCGGCAATGTACTGCAGTTCATTCAGCACGAAGCGCGGAATCAATAATGAGCCCGGCAGGAAACCCGTACGGGCTATATCGGCGATGCGGCCGTCAATGATGACACTGGTGTCCAGTAAAATGGTGCGCGATTCTGCCCAGTTAGCCCCGCCCTCGGCGGCAGGAGTGCCTGCGCCGGGGGGTTGGTTTTTGGAGATGTTACCCCAAAGCGAAAACAGGTCATTCTGGCGCATGACAAAAACCGAAACGCCAAGATAACCGAAGAAGACCACCCCGATGAAGGGGAGGATTTCTCCAAAGGGGGAGGGCAGGCGCGAGAGGGGAAATGCCAGCA
This sequence comes from Bellilinea sp., assembly GCF_053501535.1. Taxonomy (NCBI): domain Bacteria; kingdom Bacillati; phylum Chloroflexota; class Anaerolineae; order Anaerolineales; family Anaerolineaceae; genus Bellilinea; species Bellilinea sp. The sequence continues at coordinate 1,041 of NZ_JBRCOK010000059.1, forward strand.
GTACGGCAATGATCAGCCCGGCGATCAGACCAAACAGGGCGGCAAAAAGGGTTTGCGCAGAAACACGGGTCAGCAGGCTGCGAATTGCCCGCATAGGGCGGATGGTGATGAAGGGTGTCAGAATTAAACCGATCAGCGCGCCTACCAATCCAAGCGTAAAGGCATATTCCTCCACCGAAAAGGTCGAAGAAGCACCGCCGGTTGTCGCAATTTGCCCTAATTGCGCTCCCCACATGACACCGATGATTGCAAAAACAACCATGCCAATCAGCCGAAAAATAAATTCAATACTCATGAATAACTCCTTGGGATGAGTGCAAAAGGTTTTCGGAATTGTTAAGGTGCGGAATGAATAATAAATGAAAAAAATTAAATGATTAACCCTATGATAGCATCAAGGTTATGCAGAGTCAACGAAAAAAATTCTAATGATTCGCGGTTTTCGGGTCACTGTGGGGGTTTGTGTTAAAATAACCGGACGAATGACCAAAGCATTAATCGAAATCGAAAATTTGTGGTACAGTCACCCGGTACGGGGGGGTGAGGCGATTCCAGCTCTGAAGGGCATTAACCTGCGGATTGAAGAGGGGGAATATGTTGCCTTGATCGGGGCGAATGGCTCCGGGAAGACCACCCTCGCGCGGCATTTGAATGCTTTGCTTTTGCCTGATCAAGGGGTGGTCAGAATCAACGGAATGGATACCCGCGAAGAGCGATTTCACCCACAAATTCGCAGTATGGTTGGGATGGTGTTTCAATCTCCGGAAGATCAGCTGGTGGCCACCATTCTGGAAGAAGATATTGCCTTTGGGCCGGAAAATTTAGGTCTTCCGCCTGCAGAAATTCGCCAGCGCGTGGAGGAAGCGCTTGAAATTACCGGTTTGAAGGAATATCGCCAGCGACCTCCCCATTTGCTTTCAGCCGGTCAGATGCAGCGGGCGGCTCTGGCGGGTGTGCTGGCGATGCGCCCACGCTGCGTTATTTTCGATGAAACGACTGCCATGCTCGACCCGGCCGGCCGGCACATGGTCAGGCGCTTGATGCGCCGTCTGCATGAAGAAGGCCTGACGGTGATTGTCATTTCTCACTTCATGCGCGAGGCAGTGGCTGCTCAGCGGGTGGTGGTATTGAGTAAAGGGGAAATTGCGCTGGACAGCACACCTCAGGAAGTCTTCAGCCATCCGGCCGACCTGTGGTCGCTGGGGTTGGATCTGCCGCTGGCGGGACGGTTGGCGATTCAACTGCGGGAAGTGCTGCCCAGCCTGCCGCCGAACCTGTTACGTTCCAATGATCTGATTGCTGCCCTGCCGCCCCCGCCGTTTAATGTGAGGGTGAGGGGTTTGGATGAGGAAACTCCACCTGTTGCACCGCAAAACGGCTTTATCCATGTTGACCGGTTGGGACATACCTATCTGGCGGATACTCCACTGGCGTATCCGGCTTTAGAAGATGTACACCTGCATGCCGATGAGGGCAAGGTGCATGGGTTGATTGGCTCCACAGGTTCTGGAAAATCTACCCTCTTGCAGCACCTTAATGGTTTGTTACTGCCCCAAACAGGCAAGGTGACGGTCGGTCCGTTTGATCTGAATGATCCAAAAACCGACCTGAAAGCTGTGCGACAGTTTGCTGGTTTGGTCTTCCAAAATCCAGATTATCAACTGTTTGAACAATTTGTTGGGGATGAAGTTGCGTACGCGCCGCGCTTGAGAGGTGAACGGGAAACCTTGCGGCAAACCGTGCAATTGGCAATGGAAATGGTTGGTTTGGATTTTGAGACCTTCAAAGACCGGCTCACATTTACCCTCAGCGGAGGTGAACGGCGTAAAGTGGCACTGGCTTCGTTGATTGCCATGCACCCGCAGGTGTTACTGCTGGATGAACCAACCGCCGGGCTTGATCCGCGTTCGCGTAACGAAACCCTGCGTTCTCTGGAAAAACTGCGTCAGCAGGGATTAACACTGGTGCTTTCCTCCCATCACATGGAGGATATTGCGGAGTTAAGCGACAGTTTGACGGTACTTCACAAGGGCAGGACGCTGCTGGATGGCGCTGCAGAAGAAGTTTATTCCAACGTGAGTCTGCTGGAAGAACACGGACTGGAAGCGCCGCTGGTAACCCGGGCGGCGGTACGCCTGCGGGAACTGGGTTGGGATATTCCCCGCTGCATCCTGCGGATTGGCGATCTGGTGGGGCATTTGCGCCGCAATCTGGAGGCTCACCATGCATAATTTTGAGTTTTTACGCATGGTCAACATCGGCCAGTATCTGCCGCTGAACTCCATCCTGCACCGCCTGGATGCGCGGGCACGAATTGTGATGTATCTGCTGATTCTGATGGCGGCCACATTCACCGCTCAACCTGGCGGTCTTTTGTTTGCCCTGCTGGTGGTGCTGGTCTTGTTGAGAATTGGTCGCATTCCGCTGAGTTTTGCTTTACGCGGTTTACTGCCGCCTTTGCCTTTCCTTCTCATTCTGGCCGTCTTGCAGGTTTTTGTATCCATCCGGCCACCCAGTGCATTGCCTTTGTTCGAGTTCGGGATATTCAAAATTTATGCCAGTGGTCTGGTTTCGGCCGGAATGTTGTTGCTGCGATTTTGTGTGCTGATCCTGGCGCTTTCTTTATCCTCATTCACTCTTTCCACTTCGGAAATGATTCACGGGCTCGAATCTCTCCTGGCGCCATTTTCCCGTTTTGGGCTGCCAGTCCATGATCTGGTGATGGTCTTGCAGGTTACCATCCGTTTCATCCCATTTCTGGCCATCGCCGCTGAACGGATTGCCAAGGCACAGGCTTCGCGCGGAGCTGAATGGGGGGTGCGCAAAGGCAAAATCTTTCAACGGGTACGGCAGGTCATTCCGTTGATTGTGCCTTTATTTCTCACCAGTCTGCGGCGGGCAGAAACGATGGCGCTGGCGATGGATGCCCGCGCCTACGGAAGTACGCGCCGGCGTACTTCCATGTACACCATGCATTTTGCATGGAAAGATGCAGCCGCCCTATTGTTGGGGGCTGGATGCGCGTCGGTCATCCTTATTCTGGGAGTGTAGGATTACAAATTTGCGCCTTTGCGTTTACCTACCGCAAATTGCTGCCAGGCCGCCACGACAACCAGTGTGATCAATGCCGAGACGCCCGCTTCGGGTAAACCGTTGGCAATGGCAATGGGTAACAAAGCAGCAAAGGGCAAAAAGCCAATCACACCGATCATGCCCAGTACCAGAATCGTATTGGTCAGGCTGCCGGCAATGCCGGCGAGAATCAGCGCTGGAACCGTCCATTTACGCAGGGATTGCCACACCAGCCAGGCAACCGGGCCGATGAACAAGCGCGGCAACACGGAGAGAAGCGGATTGGTAAACCAGACATCTGCCGGGCCGGTGGGGGCTACGGCTGCCTGAATCAGGCTGAAGATGCCGAAAATCAGGCCAATGCCCAGACCGACAATCGGACCTTCCAGCACTGCGCCAATGATTACCGGAACGTGCATGATGGTGAGTGAAGCGCCAGTGACCCACGGGATGAAGCCCAGGCGGGTCAGACCCAATAAAACAGCAATTGCCCCCAAAACACCGGTGATGACAATTTTTCTCGTGCGATTTTGTGGCATTTCTGCTCCTTTTGGATGAATTGGGTGAATTTGTGGATTTTTTTATTTAACCCTCAAGGGTTCCAAAAAGTTTTGCGAGTTGGAATTTGATTTTAACATTAAATCCACTTGGCGGTTTATTTCCAAACCAACCGTCCTCATTCTCCGCTATAATGGGCACAATTCCTGTAAACTGATCGCTCACTTTGAGGGAATTATGGACAGACCCTTGCGCTGGTACGATTACATCACGATCAACGTCTACTGGTTTGCCCTGACCACGCGCTCCCAAACGATCTCTCCTTTGATCCTGCCGCTGCTCGTTCAGCAGTTTGTCGGCGAACAAGCGAAAGGGGCGGCGTTGGGGAATATCCGTCTATGGGCTTTGATGACGGCTGTATTGGTGCAGGCCTTGATGGGGATGCTTTCAGACCGCAGCACGCACCGCTGGGGCAGGCGCCGGCCGTTTATCTTGATCGGCTCGCTGGGAGAATTGCTTGTATTTGCTTTGCTGGGGTTTGTGGCGGGCATGCAAGGCAGCGCTGGCTATACGGCTTTGTTCGCAATTTACGTTTTTTCCATGTTTTCTTCCAACATTGCCCATGCCGCCACCCAAGGTCTGATACCCGATCTGGTGCCCGAGGAAAAACGCGGGCTCTTTTCAGGTGTCAAAGCATTGCTCGAATTGCCGGTCCCGGTCATTTTCGTTTCGTTTGTTATGGGACGACTGGTCAGTCAGGGACAGTTGTGGACAGCGTTGATTATTTTGATGGCGGTTATGGTAATCTGTACCGTATTGGCCATGTTGGTGCCGGAAAAACGTCTGGATCAGCCTCCCTTCCCGCTCGACTGGCGGGGATTTTTCCGCCTGGCTTTGATGACGGCTGTCTTTACGCTGATCATCGTTGGTATGGGTGCGGTTGTGCGCTGGTTCTTGAGTCTGCCTTTATCGGATGGTATTTTCAAAAGTATTGTAACGATTATCGGCGGTATTTTAGCGATGGGTGTTGCGGTGGCCTTGGGGGTGATTGCCAGCTTGAGAATTGGGGTAGGCAAAGATATTCGCTACCGTCCTTCGTTCAAGTGGTGGGTAGTCAACCGGCTGGCTTTTCTGGTGGGTTCAACCAATGTGGCTACCTTCCTTGTTTTCTTTTTACAGGAGCGTTTCCCTCAATTTGCGGGAGAAAAAGCGGCTGCACCGGCGGCAACCATCACCATGTTTGTGGGGGTGTTTATCCTGATTACGGCTTTACCGAGCGGTTTTCTGGCCGACCGCTTTGGTAAAAAAATTCTGGTGGCGATTGCCTGCTTGCTTGCTGCCGGCGGGATTGGTGTGATGTTGTTGTTCCCGACACTGACAGCACTGTATGCGGCCGGTTCGCTGGTGGGGGCGGGAGTAGGATTGTTTTATTCGGCTAATTGGGCTTTGGGGACGGATATTGTCCCGCGCGAGCAGGCCGGGCGGTTTTTGGGGCTTTCCAACCTGGCCGGAGCGGGTGCGGGTGCCATTGGGGCTTACATTGCTGGTCCAATTGCCGATGCAGCTGGCTACACCATGATTATGGGGTTGTATGGTTTTTTGTTTATCTCCTCTATTCTGGTTTTGCCTTTCATCGAAGAAAAAAGAATTCGATCCTCTCCGATGGTGGGGTAACCTTTTGCTGCCCCGAATCGTCTAAGATAAAGGACACCTCTACGTGGATGAACTGGCAATCCTCAATGGTTTGAAATCGGATCAACCTCAGGCGGCGCTGACTGCTCTTTTTGAACAGTATGCCGATCGTCTTTATCATTTGGCATTGGGGCTGCTGAGGGATGAAGATGCTGCCGAGGATGTTGTTCAGGATACTTTTCTATCCGTCTTTCGCAACCGGTTTCAATTCGAGGGCAGATCTTCGGCGGGTACATGGCTATATCGAATTGCCTATAACCTGAGTCTGGACCGGCTGCGCTCAAAACAAACTCTGCCGCTGCCGGAGGATGACGGTGCAGAGGATGCGGATAATCCTGTGCCCTTGCCGCGCGAGTTTGTGGAGTGGCGCTGGCTGCCGGAGGAATTGATTCAGGATCACGAACGGCGGAAAACGCTGGATGATGCGATTCAATCCCTCTCACCGGCCCTGCGGGCAGTATTTTTACTGCGGGACGTGGAGGAACTTTCTACCGAGGAAACTGCCGCGGTTCTTTCGATTTCGACCGCAGCGGTTAAGGTGCGTTTGCACCGTGCCCGGCTGGAATTACGTGAAAAACTGGCGGCTTTTTTTGCGGCTCAGGAGAAAGGAGCGGTGCAATGAATTGCGAAGAATTAATTCGGTATTTGTCGGATTACATTGATAACAATCTGGATGAAGACCTGCGAGCAGATGCCGAGGAACACCTGCGCACCTGTCACAACTGTCATGTGGTTTTGGATACCACCCGTAAAACTATTTTGATGTACAAGGGAAGTATCAAAGACCCAATTCCTGCTCCGCGCCGGGTAGCCTTATTTGACCGCCTGCTCAAAGCAGTATCAGAGCGGCAAGATTGTCCACCGGAAGAGGAATGAGGATGTAACCTTTTTGAAGACAACTCGTCAAAAAGGTAGAAATTAAAACCGAATTCCTGAAGGAGGAAAAAGCCATGTCTTTCGTAAATGAATCAACCGTAGATCGCATCATTCGCGTTGCAGTGGGCGTTCTGTTATTGGCCCTTGGGTGGGGTGGTGTCGTTACCGGAACGTTGGGTACCATTTTCAAGTTTCTCGGCTTTGTGCCGCTGCTGACCGGATTGATCGGCTGGTGCCCGGCTTACGCCTTGTTCAAATTCCGCACCAATTCGTAATCCATTATTGCCAAACCAGCTGCTGGCAGCTCATCCGTAAAGTGTTCGAATGAGCGCAAACCGCCAGCGGCTGGTTGGCTGATATAAACTGGAATTTCAATGAACCCTGAACAGTTCGAACAAAAAATTGCAAAAACCCAGCGGCCGCTGGTGGTCGAGTTTTGGGCACCGTGGTGCGGTCCTTGCAAAATCATGAACCCGATTCTCAAATCGGCCAGTGAACAATACCACGAGCAGGTTGAGTTGTTGAAAATTAATGCGGATGAGTCGCCCGATTTGCTGCGTGAGTTAAAAATATTCAGCATCCCGACTTTGCTGGTTTATCAAAACGGGAAACTGATTTACCGTAAAGTGGGTGCTCAACCGGCAGCCGCTATTGAGGCATTATTTGCCGAACTTGCTGCCGGTAAGGAAATTCAAAAAAGGGGACCCACCCCATTTGACCGCTTGCTGCGGCTGGGGGCGGGTTTACTGGTGGCGGGCATTGGTATTACCAGCCAGGTGAATATCTTGTTGCTGTTGATTGGGGGCGTACTCGTATTCAGCGCAGCATATGACCGTTGTCCGATTTATCGGGCGGTTTCCGGCTGGCTTAAGAGTTTTGTACAAAAATCCCGATCACAGGCTTAAGGGCCGCTCACCGTTGGGTAGCCGGCGTTACGCCAGGCAATAATGCCGCCGCTAACGCTGGTTACTTTTTCAAACCCGGCTTGCAGCAGAATATCCCTACCAGCCTGACTGCGGTTGCCGGATCGGCAGATGACCAAAATTTCTTGATCTTTGGGTACTTCGCTGACCCGGTTTGGCAATTGATCCAGTGGAATCAGCGTAGCCCCGGGGACATGCAGTTCGTTCCACTCTTCCGGCTGGCGAACATCCAGAACAAAGGCGCCTTGCTCACGCAACTGAGCGGCTTGAGCCACTGAAATTTCTAACGGCAGGGCACGGGTTGCTGATGGGCGGTTGTTCATGAGGACAACTGCTGCTCCAAACACGGCCAGAATTGCCAGGAAGATAACCCAAAGGGGAAAACGGCTGGTTTTCGGCTGCTGGGCAGATGATTTTTTACGCGTCATCGTTTAATCCTGTGAAAAATGGAATTCAGGTCTTACGGTTTGGATTCAATTTTACGGTAAAGGTTGCAGGATGTGGGGTAAAATTATAAGCAGATCACTATCCCTGAAAAATTGAGGCGGGATGGGACACCCGACAGCATGTTGATCAGCCGCGAGAGTTTCAATACCCATACCCTTGAAAAACACCCGCATGGTGAGGTTGTTAAGCGGGTTCTTTTTGCTGCTTTACGGGCGGTTGATCCTGCCACAGCGGTTGCTCGTTTTCTGGAACGGGAAGGTGACCTGTTGTTCGCCGGAGGGCGGAGCTACGACCTCAGCCATTACCGGCGGGTTTTCATTGTGGGGGCGGGTAAAGCCGCGGTACCCATGACCAAAGCTGCAGCCCGTATTTTGGGGGATCGTCTTTCCGGGGGTTTGATCATTACCAAGGAAGGTTTTTTACGCGAAAATACGCTTGGGGGCGCAATTCCGGAACGAATTCAGGTTGTTGAAGCCTCTCACCCTCTGCCGGATGAGCGTGGGGTGAATGCCACCCGGCGAATGCTGGCTTTACTCAACCGGGTGGGAGAAAACGATCTGGTACTGGCGTTGATTTCCGGCGGCGGTTCAGCACTGATGACCGCACCGGCTGAGGGTATCTCGCTTGCCGATTTGCAGACCCTGACCAACCTGCTGCTGGCTTGCGGCGCTTCGATTGAAGAAATCAACACCCTGCGGAAGCATCTGGATGAAGTCAAAGGCGGGGGGCTGGCACGCGCCGCCGGCAAGGCTGATTTGCTGGCATTAATCCTCTCGGATGTAGTGGGTGATCCACTGGATGTGATTGCCTCCGGGCCAACCGTAGCAGACCCGACCACCTTTGCGGATGCGCTGGCAATTTTACAGCGTTATGATCTGATTGACCAAACTCCGTCTTCAATTCTCCAGCGTCTGTGCAGCGGCGCAGAAGGCCACATTCCCGAAACTCCCAAGCCGGGGGATGCTCTCTTCCGGCAAGTCCACAACCTGATTATTGCCAGCAATCGTCATGCGGCACAGGCTGCGCTGGAAGAAGCCGAAGAATGTGGCCTGAGAGCGTTATTGTTGAGCACATATTTACAAGGTGAAGCCCGCCAGCTGGGGCAGTTTTTAGGGGCAATCGCCCGTCAAATTCACGCCACCCGACAGCCGTTGCAACCGCCGGCCTGCCTGATTGCGGGTGGAGAAACCACGGTCACATTGCACGGAGATGGATTGGGGGGGCGCAATCAAGAGGTTGCCCTTGGAGCGGTTCGTGGAATGGAATCTGCCCATAATCTGCTGCTGGTCACTCTGGCTACCGATGGGGATGACGGTCCGACGGATGCAGCGGGTGCGGTGGTCAGTGGAGAAACATTGAAAAGAGCGCTGGCATTGGGAATGAAGCCGGAAGACTTCCTTGAAAGGAATGATTCCTATCACTTCTTCCATGCCTTGGGAGACCTGATCCGCACCGGCCCTACCCAAACCAATGTCAATGATTTGGTGTTTCTGTTTGCTTTTCCGGAGTGACGGCCGATAGTCCAGAATCGGAGCGGCGGTTGACCGGGCCGGGAGTAATCTTTACGGCGCGCCCCTTGCGGTGACGTGCAGAAAGCGCCCGGCGCAGCGGTGGTATGCGCACCACGAGCAGTAAACTTAAGACCAGTGTGGCTGCCAGCGGTTTCCAAATATCCCCTTGCAAACGCAGAAAATCACCTTTGACAGCCATTGCCAGATGGATGACGGCCAGTACGGCGGTCAAGTAAACCAGCTGGTGCAGTCGCTTCCACAGCTTGCCCAGTCTTTTCTGCCACCAACGGTGGGAAGTTAGCGCAAGCGGAGTCAACAGGCAGAGTGCAGCCAGGCCAATGAGAATATAAGGCTTGTCGGCGATTGAAGCAAAAATCAGGTTGAAATCGAATTGATAATCCCAACCGGTGTAAGTAAGCATGTGGAGCGCGGCATAGAAAAAAGCGTACAACCCCAGCGGACGGCGCAGTTTAAGCAGCTGCGGCAGGTTGAAAAGGATATGCAGTGGCGTCATCGCCAGCGAGGCCAGCAGGATGATGATGGCAATATCACCGGAGCGCTGGGTGGCGGCCTGAATCGGATTGATGGTCAGGTTATTGGTAAAATATGCAGCTGCCAGTACAAAGAGCGGCAGCCAGCACAGGATGTGAGTCAGCAATTGCAGGCGCGACCAGTTTTTCATCGGCTTTTCAGTAATTAACCCGCAGGTCCATGTTGGTGTATAGCTGCCCAACCTGTTCGGCGTATCCGTTGAACAACAGGGTCTCGCGGCGGCGGTTTTCACCGATGCGCCGTTCGGTTGCCTGAGACCAGCGCGGATGGGGTACTTCCGGGTTTACGTTGGCATAAAAACCATATTCGTTGGGGGCAACCAGGTTCCAAAAGGTGGGCGGCATGGTCTCAGTCAGTTCGATTTTGACGATGGCTTTGCTGCTTTTGAAACCGTATTTCCACGGCACAGCCAGACGCAGCGGCGCTCCGTTTTGAGGGAGCAATTCTTTGCCATACAGACCGGTTACCAGCAGGGTCAGGTCGTGATAGGCTTCGTCCAAGCGCAAGCCTTCTGTATAGGGCCAGGGGTAAAAGGGGCTTCTTGCGCCGGGCATGTTTTTTTCATCCAGAATGGTGGTGAATTGAACATAGGCCGCGCTGGTCATGGGCTCGACTTCTTTCAGCAGCAGGGAAAGCGGAAAGCCAAGCCATGGGATGACCATGGACCAGCCTTCCACGCAGCGCAACCGGTAAACGCGTTCTTCCTGCGGAAAACTGCGCAGGTCTTCGATGTCGAAAATCCGCGGTTTGTGAACCAATCCGCCAACCTCCACCTGCCACGGGCTGGTGGGAAAGTTTTTTGCCAGCGAGGCTACACCGCCCTTGTCCATGGTGAATTCGTAGTAATTGTTGTAGTTGGTAATTTCTTCAAAGGAATTGGCCGGGTCGCCCAGTTCATCGCGCGGGCGCTCACCGATGATGATTGTGTCCGAGGAAGATGAAGCTTCGGGTTGTGTTTTGACTCCACAAGCTGCCAGCAAAGTGCCGGCTGCGCCGATGGCAGCCAGTTTGAGGAACTGCCGCCGGTTCAGGTAAACATGCTCGGGGGTGATTTCCGAAGAGGGTATTCGAGGAATATCTGTCTTTTTCATGAAAAGTTAATCCTGTTGGGTTACGCTTACTAAATTAGACTGGTTTTACCCAATTAACCTTACCAGAGTTGAGGAGATTTTTCAAATCCTTATCAAGGGTTGGGCAATCCATCGTTTTCTTGGACATTCATCCAGTAGCAGAGGTAAGATTTCCCAATTTAGGAACTCTATATCCGTAGACCCATATCATTCCGGAAAGGTTTACTCTATGAGAAAGCAAATCATTCTGTTCAATCTGTTTTTGGTCATAGCCCTTATTTCGGGTGCATGTACGGCGAAACCGGCTGTTTCAGATAATTCCGAGGAAAACAGACCGATACCGCTGGTGCAGCCAACCGTTGAATTGAACGGTGAACAGATAACGCCATTGGTTGAAGAGATAGCAACTTTGCAACCTCAAGAGCAAGAGAACGATAATGACAGGGAAGTCGAACAAACCATTACACCCCAAGACCTGCCGGCTTGGTTCAAAGTAGAATTGACCAATGTAGCAAACGATGAAACTTTCACCTTCCAATCCCTGCTGGGAAAGGTTATGCTGGTTGAAACCATGGCGCAATGGTGTTCGAATTGTTTGCGTCAACAACAAGAGGTCAAGGCTCTGCATCAGCTGCTGGGGGAACGGGATGATTTTGTGAGCATCGGCCTGGATATTGACCCGAATGAAGATGCCGAAACCTTGAAAAACTATGTCACCCGTCATCAATTCGATTGGGTGTATGCTATTTCGCCAGCAGAAGTTTCACGCTCGTTGAGTGATTTGTATGGTGCCCAATTTCTCTCTCCACCTGCGACGCCGATGTTAATAATCGACCGGCAGGGGCAGGTTCACCTTCTCCCAATGGGCATCAAATCGGCAGAGCGGTTGAATGAATTTCTGCAACCATTTTTAGAGACTGATGGTTGAGAGGTAAGATACGGTGGAGAACATTTTTACCACAATAACCATTGGCTTGCTGGCAACCACCAGCCCGTGTGTCTTTCCGCTTTATCCGGGGTATCTGGCTTATTTGAGCAATGGAAATGAGCGTTTGCAGAAAAGTAAAGGCCGCTATTTATTGGGCTTTTTGGTGCTGGCGGGTGTGTTGACCATGATGCTGGCAATCGGGCTGGTCATTGCTTTACTTGCGGTCCCTATTGGAAGCGCGTTGTCCATTGTCGTACCGCTGGCGGATATTTTGATCTTTCTGCTAGGTGTTTTGTTGCTTTTCAATATCAATCCGTTCCGATCCCTGCCTGTAATTCGAGTCCCGCTGCTGCAAAATCCATATTTCAATGCCTTTGTATATGGGCTGCTATACGGTCCAATTGCTTTACCTTGCGCGGGCCCGCTGGTGGTCAGTGTGTTTGCACTCTCACTAACGGCTGGCGAACTGCTCAGCCGGCTGGGCACCTTCATGGGCTTTGGTCTGGGGTTTGGAATTCCGCTCTTGCTGCTTTCTTTTCTGGCTGGGTCACAACAACGCTGGATTACTCTTCAATTTGCGCGCCATGGAAAATGGGTCAATCGGATTGGTGGAGTTATTTTAATTACCATTGCCGTGGTGGATTTTTTCATAAATTGGGAATTGATCCGCTCTGTATGGTTTGGATGAGGTAAAAAATGCTTCCCGCAGTCCTGACCGACCGGGGGTGACTGCGGGAAGCGACAGGCTTGCTGGCTGTTATGCTTGAGATTTTTCCCCGAAAATGCCCAGCAGAATGCCCAGACCCGCTGCAATTAGCAGTACCGGAGCGAATAAAGACCAGTTGGCAGAGAAGAAGGCAATTAATCCGGTTCCTGCCATCAAAATTGCAAAGATAACCAGGCCAATGATCTTGCCCGGCCGTTGTTTTTGAACCATACTGATGGATGCCATTATCAGAGCGCCAAACGCGGGGATCAAAATAGCCAGCGCCCACCAGTTATACGGCTCGAAGCGGTTTCGTAAATCCACCCAGCCGGTGTTAATTCCCAAAAAACCAAATCCCAGATAGACCGCACCCAAACCAATCCAGAAAGCCATGTTGAGACCTTCCCTACCGCCAAAACCATTCAGCAGTACACTGACACCGGGTGCAATGACCATCAAGGGCCAGTATACGGACCAGTCCAATCCCAACAGGAACATAAAAGTCAGGGTGAATAAAACCACAGCGCTTCCCAGGCTGCTGCGCACGGCGGTGTTGAAGCGTTGGCTGTATTGAAAGGCATAGTAAGCGCCGCTCAATGACCCGAAGGCAGGGATGAGGATAAACAATGCCCACCAGTTGACACGCGGACCAAGCCAGCCGGCCTGCTGGGCAAAGATGATAAGACCTGCCAGAATCAAAATAACTCCAAACCATCCGCCATGTCGGCGGGGGCTATTTGCGGGTGGTTTTTCGAGGTTTACGGAAGGGTTTTCCATAATAATGACTGCCTGCTTTCCTGTCAGGATATTGTGTAATTTATATACGCAGACTTTTCAATTGGGTTTCGT
>NZ_JBRCOK010000060.1:0-19319 GCF_053501535.1 Bellilinea sp.
GCTCCGGCAAGCATACCGGCTTTCTGGCGCAGGCGGTGCTGCGCAGCCTGCCAAAGGATGACTACATCCAGCCGGCGCATCCGGTGCAGCAAAGCGTGCTGCAAACCTTTGCGGAAATGGTCAACTACCCGGCTGAAAAAGTCGTCATCGGAATAGATGGCTGTTCGGCGCCGGTGTTCGCCGTACCGCTCTACCATGCTGCCTGGGGGCTGGCGCGGCTGGCAGACCCGCGCGGCCTGCCGGAAAAACGGGCTGAAGCCTGCCGGCGCGTCACCCGCGCCATGGCAGCCGAACCGTTTATGGTGGCCGGCCCGGATCGGTTTGACACGCTGGCAATGGAAGCCGGTCAGGGTAAATTCATTTGCAAAGCCGGGGCGGAGGGCTATCAGGCAATTGCGGTCATGCCCGGCGCATTGGGCGAAAACAGCCCCGCATTCGGGATTGCCTTCAAAGTGGCGGATGGTGACCCTGCCGGACGAGCGCGCCCGGTCATCGCGGTGGAGATTTTACGCCAGTTAGGGCTGCTCACTCAGGAGGATATTCGTACCGGACTGGCTAAAGTGGCAGCCCGTCCGCTAACCAACTGGCGCGGACTGGAAATTGGCGAAATCCGCCCGGTGTTCCGTTTGAACTTGAATTGGGGATGAATTGGATGCAGCCTTCCACCCCCCCGCCCGAACTTGCCCGTCGCGCTGCGGAAATTCACCGCCGCCTGCTGGAAGTTTACGGCCGTCCCGAATGGCGCCAGCCCTTACAGCCGTTGGACGAACTGGTTTCGACCATCCTTTCCCAAAACACCAATGACCGCAACCGGGATGCGGCGTTTGAAGCGCTGAAAGCCCGCTTTCCGACCTGGGAAGCGGTACGGGATGCACCAACAGAGGAGGTTATCGAAACCATCCGGCCGGCCGGGCTGGCCAATCAAAAGGGGCCGCGCATTCAGACCGTTCTGCGCCAGATTACTGCCGAACGCGGACGATTGGAACTGGATTTTTTACGCGAATACCCGCCGGAAGAGGCGCATGCCTGGCTGATGCGTTTCAACGGCGTTGGGCGCAAAACGGCCGCCATTGTGCTGCAATTTGCGCTGGATAAGCCCGCCTTCCCGGTGGATACGCATATTTACCGCGTCAGCGGGCGGCTGGGTCTGCGCCCCCCCGCTATGACGGTGGAGCAGGCGCATGACCATCTCGCCGCGCTTTTCCCGCCGGAAGATTACGGCCCGGCTCACCTCAACCTGATTCGGCTGGGGCGCGAGGTGTGCCATGCCCGCAAGCCGGACTGCCCGCGCTGTCCGCTGCGCGATTTATGCCCATACCCGGCACAATCAAACGAAATTGAATGACTTTTCTAAATTAACGTCAGTTCGGAATAAATCCTTTTTTCATCCGATTTAGAATTTTTCCCCCTCCTGCGCCTCCCCCAATATCGCTAAAGCGAAATTGGGGGAGGTTGGAGGGGGTGCATCTCGCTGCTGGTTAGGTTTTGTGCTTATCCCGACCAGATGTTATAAATAACTACTGCGAAAGCGGCGCAATAAAAACCTGATTGCCAAAGGCTAACACCAAATTGCGCGCCATGGTTACGCGGAAGGCGGTTGCCGGGCGGGCGGGTACAGGGGTTGCTCCGTCCTGCAGAGGGCGAATCTCCTGCACAAAGGTCATTCCCAGGCTGAACTGATAAACCGCCGGAAGCGCCGGATTCAACACATATAATGACGGCTCGGGCGGCTGAGTAGCTTGAATCTGGCTCAAATTGACCCCTAGACGATCCAATTCTTCCACCGGTTCACCCGCCCGGCTGACGCGATAGGGGTACGGATCATTACAGCGGGTGGGTGTAGAACTGATACTGCTGTAAGTACACAGCACCATTCCGCTATCTTCCCGTAGAATATACAGGTCATTCTGGTAAATCGCAATGTCCACCGCATTGGAAAGGTCGGGGATGACATCCCCAAAAAACAGACGCGGCCCTGCCAGCGGATCGCTGAAATCCACCCCCTGCCCATCGAAGCGCCAGACCGCATTGGAACGCGGATCCAGTAAGTGCAGCAGCCCGGGCGAATAAATCATCGCCCGTAATTCCCCCCAACCGGCATCCGGCGGGCGCAGAGGGATGGCGCTGGTCTTATTGGCATCCAGGGAACAGTACAACAAATTGCCAAACGCATCTATGCCCATCACCACTGCGTCAAGAGTATTGGGAACAGGGGCAGCGGCAATATCCACCAGCGGCCCAATGATTAAACCGCCTACCAGATTTGGTCCACAGAAAAAGCGGCTGTCCACCTCATAACCCGGCCGGGTATACACCAACCGAATCACCCGTCCGCTGGATTGATCCAGCAGGTATAAATCTTCAGAGGGGGTAGAAACAATCCGGGTAATGTTGACTTTATTGTCAAAAGGCATTGGCAGCAATGCCGAAAACTCCAGCCGACGGATGCCTTCCAGTTGATCCACTGCCGTCAAAATCTGCCGGCGCAGATTGCGCATTCGTTCAGAATTGCCAAATTCGGCGGCCTGATCCAGATAACCCAACGCAGCCTCATAATTGACCCGTTTCATTAACACATCGTTCTGGGCATCGGCCTGAGCCATCATTTGTTCGGCCTGCGCAATGAACAGGCGGTGCTGTTCGCCGCGTCCTTGCTGCCAGTATGCGGTCATGGCAATAGCAACCACAATCAACGGCACCACCACAGCAATGAACAACATGGCACTGTTGGAAAGAGCCGGCAGCCGCTCAGCCTTACCGGGCAACATCCGCGCCGTCCAGCGCGAAAGCGCTGCCCCGCTGCGCTGGCGGAAAGCCTGCCAGCCATGCAGGACACGGCTTACCCATCCGCCTGCCTTGCGCGCTGCTGGAGAAATTTGTTTGATCAACGGAGAAACAGCCGGTTGAGATGTTTCAACAGCAGCCTTTTGTGGAATCTCAGACGGTGAGACATTTTCCATCTCCACGGTGGATTGTGTGACCGGAGAGGCTTTTTTCTGCGTAACCTGTACCTGCATCCTCCCAAACCGATCCCGCAAGCGTTGCGTCAGACCGCCTTCAGGGGCATCCTCTGGTTCCTTTTCACCGGCAAGGTACACCGCCCGTTTGGTGTCCTGCAGCTGCTCTTTGTGCGTGGTAGTTTGTGCGGCAGGCTGCACTGCCGGCATTGCTCCGGGTTTTTCTTTTTGGTCAGGGGGTGATTCAACCGTTCGCATGAGCGGGGAGAGTTCCGCCTCTCCGGTGCGCAGGTTGCGAACGTGAATTTCACCGGCCCCTTTACGGGTTCGCAGCATGATAAAACCGAGGTTTTCATCTGCCTGTACCAGCAAACGGCGGCGCAAATTATCCAGTGACAGTTGTGTACTGCCAAGCAGGGTCTGCCGCGTCCAGTTTTGTGGCGGCTGAACACACAACAAAGCCAGATCACCCGCCTGAAAGGTGCAACGATAATAACGTACGGCTGCCGTGCGGCTGATCCCCAATCCTCGCCCGGCTCCCTGCGGATCATGATAATGTTCAACGGTCTGGGCATTGATTATAAATGAGTGAACCGGACCACAATGAGCCAGATAAAGCATTTCCTCGTGCAAAACCGCCACAATCATCAACCCCAGCAGCGGATTGCCTTCCTTTGCCTGACGCAGATTGCGCGCCAGCAAACGCTCATTGATTTGATCGGCAACGGCTTTCATGGCACTGGTCACCGGACCGCGCGTAGCATAATACACCCGGCTAAGTTTTTCCAGCATCTCAGCCGGCGCACCCTGCAGCAGACTGCCCCGTTCTGCCAGTTGCAGCAAGATCACCAACCGGTCTTTTTCCCGTCCACGCGCGGCGCGCTTGGGCGGCAGGCTGGTGAACAACCCCGGTAAATCGCTCTCTTCTTTACCCTGCAGACGATTGTATTTGAAAACGGTCAGATCGAACACTGGCAAGCCTTTAGCACAGAGTCAAGCACGATGAATTTATTATACCCTTCCGTTCAGTTTGCAACTTTTGTGCCAGACCGTTAAAACGGGTTACTCGCCAATTATGCCGGTGATTTTTTCGATGACTTCCGCATCAGCCCGCATTAAACCAGCTGGCGGCAGGCGTTTCACCATCACCTTCCAGAGCGGATTTCGTCGAAATACAGCCTGAAAGATTGGCAAAGCCTCCTCCAAACGTCCTAAATCAGCGAGAGTAACCGCCTGCCAGAAGAGAATTTCTTCATTTTCGGGCAGCAAATCAGCCGCGCTGCGGTAGGCCTGCATGGCCGCTTCGGTATCGCCAGCCCCCAACAAGGCATCCCCTCGGTTCATCCAATCGTAAGCGCTATGCACGGTCAACAGCCGGCGTAGTTCTGCTAACGGCTGAGGGTGATCATCCACCCGTAAATTCACCCGCACGCCCTCCCAGGGTTGATCGGTGCGTTCACCAGCCACCACCAGCAGGCAGGCGCTCTGCTGACCGCGCAAGTCCCCGCCTTCTGCCTGAGCCGCTTCCAGTGCGGTCATCAGCCGTTCTGCCAGATTGCCCTTTGTGCCGCGGAAAGCCTCTGCCATGGCACCCCACACCGTTGCGGAAGCCATCATATTGGCCTGGGTCGAAAAGTCCTCTCCCAAAAAATGACCGGCTTCCGCTACGCAACGCGAGCCGGTATGCACCGCAGACCGCCCGGCGACATCCAGCATGGCCACCTGACGCACCTCGCGTTCCTCATCAGCCGCCAGCAAAGCTTGCAAAGCAGTCGGTGCGGGAATGCCTGCCCGCAGGAGTGCCAACCCCTGCGGCCCATAAGCGACCTGTACCAGCGCCTGCGTGGCGACCACCCCAACCCCGGCTTCTCCCCATGCAACGATGGAACCCACCGAGAACCAGTGGGATTGCACCGCCACCCCCATCTCACCCGTCTGTGGGTCACGAGCGACAATCGAGTAAGTATGGGCAAATGGAGCAGAGCGGTATCTCATGGATCAATCCTCCGCGGCAGGGACAGGCAATGGATTGGTAACCGTTTTCCGGCGGCCAGCCAGACCTTCCAATCCAACCACCAGGCCAAACCCCGCAACCGCTACAGCGATGACCAGCATGGTTTGCCCTTCCCACACCGGCAGGATATTGATATAGGGCTCAGCCAAATCGGCAGTTGCTAGTTCCATCTTCCAGGGCCACAACTTTCGCAGCGAACCAATCATCAACCCAATCATCAGGGTGATGGTAGCATCATGAAAGCGTCGGAACAGCCACCCCAAGACACGGGAAAACAACGAAATTCCAACCACCGCTCCCAGTAAAAATACCACCAGCCGGGGGATATCCAGGCCGGTTACGGCTGCCAGAACGTCCTGATACTTGCCCAACAGAACCAGAATAAACGCGCCGGAGATGCCGGGTAAGATCATGGCGCAAATCGCAATCATTCCGCTCAGGAAAAAGGCAAGCCAGGTGTCCGGCGTATCCATCGGCACCAGCCCCACCACCAGATAGGTGATAATTGCTCCGGCGATTAGCAGTAACAAATTGCCGGCTTTCCACACCCGCACCCGCCGTGAAACCACCAGCGCCGATGCCGCCACCAGCCCAAAAAAGAAAGCCCACACAAATAAGGGCTGGGTTTCCAGCAGATTTTCCAGCAGGTGTGCCAGGCTAACCGCTCCCGCAAAGATACCCAGCACCAGCGCCAGCAGAAACTTCCATGGCAGTTCGTCCAGCAAACTTTTGAATTGCAGCCGGAAGACTCGCTGTAAATGGCGCAAATCCGCCACCTCGCGGATGGACTGGATCAATTCCTCATAAATTCCCACCAGCAGAGCCACCGTCCCGCCGGATACTCCCGGTACGGCATCTGCTGTCCCCATCAAAAAACCGCGCAAAGTGACGGACAGATACTCTGCCAGCGAACGGCGCTCAGGTTTCAGGTTCTCGTTTTCCATAGTCTTAATTTCAGTTAATCCTTTCTCAGGCATCCAGTTGATAAGTAGAAAATACACTGCTGCACGGGTTGCCCCAGCAGGCGTGCATTTGTCGGTTGGTCAGGTCAATCGTCAAAGCGGTGATGGTCTTTTCCCGGTCGAGCGGGTCACCGATCACAGCATGATTGCAAATCGAGTCCGGGTGATTGACATGATCTTTTTGAATGGCTTGCAAAGAGCGGATGGTGTGCTTTTCCTGCTGAGCCAGCAGACGTTTCGCACGCAAATATCGCACTCGGGTACTGATTAATTCATCCGGTTCGCTTTCAATGACCCGCATCTGAGGATCGAGATAGTGATTGGTATGTACCAGCACGCCGTTTTCTGCCGGGAGAATGGCAAACTGACGCGCAGAAACCTCCACCGAATACATTTCTCCGCTTTCGTGTGCCAGCAAATGATTGTAACCGGCGGCGCGGTGCGGAGCCAGCATGTGACGGATGGCTTCACCCGGCGTGCGGGCTGCCAGTACAGCACGCGAAACAATAATGCGCGGAATGCCAATCCGGCTGTCGGTCGGATAGACCGAGTCGCAGCACTGGGCAATTCCATATGCATTGAAGCCGATGTTGGGCAGCAATCCGCCATAGGTCATTGCCAGAAAAGGCGGTTCATTATCCGGTCTGGCATGAATCAGGTACACATCTGCCTCATCCTCAGGCAGCCAGTCCTCATTGTGGGCAATCAGGACACGGTCGTTGGTCGTGCGCTCCTGGCTGACCGCCATGCTGGTACATTTGGTGAGATGGAGGGCATCCATTGTTACCGCTTCCATCGCATTCAGCATGCCGAGGTCATCCAGGCCAACATTTGCACCTTCTGCCATGCCGCGCAGTTCTTCAACATATTGCGGATAACGCTCTTCGGCAAACGGCATATACTTACGCGCCTGAATCAGAGCGCCTTCCCAATCCAGTTGAAGGGTATCGTAGGCATCGGCCAGTAATTTTCGGGCGTTCTCAATGCTGTGCTGAATCTGCTGGCGGCATTCTTCACCAATTTGCCGTCCCATTTCACGATGAGAACCGGCTACACGCACCAGTTTCAAGAAGCGCTGCTCTGCAGATGCCTTTTCTACATTATTTTCCCGCTTATCCATGCCAGAGATTTTACCATACCCTCTCCCACGCCGGAATGAAGCCCCTTACACTTGCCTTTTTTGAGATTCATATCTACAATAACCCTTAGGGTTGTATTTAAGAATTCATGCTGCCAGAATTCAGGCGGGTTCGTCGTGCAGCGGGAGGAATTTTCAATGTCCAGCACAAAAACAGGCCGAAAACTAAAAATTCTTTTGGTGGATGATGACGCCGACACCCGGCAACTGGTCACAATGATTATCGAAAAAGCCGGACACAAAATCCAAACCGCCGGGCATGGTCAGGCTGCCCTGACTTTGCTGGAACACGAAACTTTCGACATCATCCTGCTGGACATCATGATGCCTGAAATTGATGGGTTGAATGTGCTGGAATCGATTCGACGCGTTTCCACGGCCCCGGTCATTATGTTGACCGCTCTTTCAGACGCCGGAATTATGGAACAGAGTTACTTCATGGGCGCGGATGACTACATCGTCAAACCGTTTGCCATGTCCAAATTGCTGGAACGGATTGACCGGGTTGCCCGCACCCTTCCCCCACAGGAAACGCCCACACCTTCGGGCTGGAGTTCCAACTATCAATTGAATCTGGATAATAACACGCTCGTGCGGGGCGGCATCATGATTGATCTCAACCCCACCGAAGCGCGACTGCTCTCCTGTTTGATGGATAACGTCTACTCCGAGGTCCCCATCCTCACCCTGTACGAGGCCGGCTGGGGCGGAGAAGTGCTGCCGCAGCGCACTGTTCAGGCGCTGGTTGAAAATACGATTCGCAGCCTGCAAAATAAACTGGAAGAAGACCCCCAGAATCCACAACTCATCACCCGCACCGAAAACGGCTTTTGTTTCATTCCCGAGGGATGAACTCTCTGGGCAATTAACCAGCCCGTCTGCACTTCATTACCGGTCTCCTCATGCAAACCAATCCACCTTCGAGTTTAAATTCCTCCGCCCGCTGGCTGGCATTGGCCGGGGTCGGTATGGGCGTGCTGATGGCAACCCTTGACTCCAGCATCGTCAATATTACCCTGCCAGCCTTTGTAGAGATTTTCAAAGCCAGTTTTGCTACCGTTCAGTGGGTGATTCTGGCATACATCCTGGTGATTACCTCGCTCTTGCTGGGGGCAGCTCGCCTGGGGGATATGTTCAATAAGAAATATCTTTACCTGATCGGGCTGGCACTCTTTACCTTTGGTTCGGTTCTTTGTGCGCTTTCCAGTAATATCTACTGGTTGATCGTCTGCCGCGCCGTGCAGGGGTTGGGGGCTGTCTTCACTCAGGCGCTGGGTATTGCGATCATCACCCAAATTTTCCCTGCTCAGGAACGCGGCCGCGCTCTTGGAATGATGGGCAGCATCGTTTCGATTGGGGTTGCCCTCGGCCCGCCGCTGGGCGGCTTGATTTTGAGTGTGGCTTCATGGCACTGGATTTTTCTGGTCAATTTACCCATCGGGCTTGCAGCCCTGCTGATTGTTTACCGCTTCATTCCCGGTCTGCCCCCTGCCCGGCCAGATCAGCAATTTGACCGTTGGGGCGGTTTGTTGCTCTTTCTCACCCTCGGCCTGTATGCTTTTGGCATGACCAACGGTCAGCAAGCCGGTTTTAACCAGCCAGTTGTTGCCCTCTGCCTGGCCGCTGCAGGAGTTGGTTTGCTAACCTTTCTGCTGCTCGAATCCCGCATCAGCCAGCCCATGGTGGACCTGCGCCTTTTCCGCAACATTTTATTCAGCATGAATTTGATGATGGCCTTTCTGGTCTTTATTGTCATGGCAGGCATGTTCATTCTGCCTTTTTACCTGCAGCTGGTGCTCAAGCTTTCCTCTACCATGATTGGCCTCTTGATGATGGTGCACCCGATTGGGATGGGGATTGTTGCCCCGCTGGCCGGTTCACTTTCCGACCGCTTTGGGTCGCGGCTCATCAGTCTTTTTGGTCTGATTACCATTGCGGCCGGCTGTCTGGCGCTTTCCACCGTTCGAGAAGGAATGACCCCGCTGCAATTCTTCCCACGCACCCTGTTGTTCGGCATCGGTATGGGACTTTTTCAGGCCCCAAACAACAACGCCGTCATGAGCACCGTTCCCCCCGAGAGGCTGGGAATTGGCTCTGGATTGCTGGTGCTTTCCCGTACGTTAGGGCAGACCACCGGCTTGCCCTTGATGGGCGCGTTGTTCACCTCCAGTGTGCTGATGGTGGGTGGATTACCGTCCGGCACCGACATTACCCTGGCGGGTGTCGCCGCGTTGGTTGGAGGACTGCAGCGTACCTATCACATCGCTGCTGTGTTTATTTTGACTTCCACCCTGATCGCCGTGGTAGCGCTGTGGGTAGATCAACGCCGCAAAAAAATGCAAACCTTAACAGAACCGCTGGCACGGGTTGATTGATATTCATTTTCCGATTAAGATAGACCTGTTCCACATTCTGCTCAGCCAAAGGAGAACTGATAACTCATGGAAGATACCAGCCGCAACGACATCCGCCGATTGCTGAAAGTGTTTGGCGTCCAGGCAGACGAAATGATTTTGCGCCATCTTATCGAGAACCCGCACGCCCCCGCCTTGAAATTGCGCATCAAAATCGAAGACCTGACCGATTACGGCGATCACCCGCCCGCTAAACCGCTCTCGTTTGAGGTTGAAGGCGAGATTCGCCGTCAGGCATAAGCTTTAGCAAACATCATCTCAAGCGCATCGAGGCAGCCTTTGAATCCATCTTCCCAGACAGAAATCACAGCCGCGCCTGCCAGCACTGCAGCAGTCGGAGAATCAACCTTCCGCGCCGGAAAAGTCAGCGCCATTGCTGCCGCCCATGGCGTGCATGATACCTATCAGGCTTTCCTGCCGCCACTTTTGCCTCTATTGATTGAAAAATTCTCGCTGATCAAAACCGAAGCCGGCCTGCTCTCGGTGTTCATGACTGCTCCATCTCTGCTGCAACCGTTTATTGGATATCTGGCAGACCGACGCTCTCTGCGCATTTTCGTCATCCTAACCCCGGCCCTGACCGCCCTCGCCATGAGTCTGGTGGGCATTGCACCGTTTTACTGGCTTGCCGCCATGTTGTTGCTGATTGCCGGTTTGAGTTCTGCCAGCCTGCACGCCACCGGCCCGGTGTTGGCAGGTCGTCTTTCTGCCAGCCGTTTGGGACTGGGGATGAGCTTCTGGATGGTCGGTGGTGAATTGGGACGTACTCTAGGTCCGATCATCATCGTTGCGGCGGTTTCCACCCTGGGTGTTCAACGGACACCCTGGCTGGCAGTTGGAGGTGTGCTGGTTTCGCTTTGGATGGCCTATCAGCTGCGTCACTTGCCGCGTCGTCATCCCGAAAGCCATCAAGCCCTCCCATGGAAGAAGGCCATCATCACCATGCGCCCGGTGCTGATTCCCCTCTCCATTATTCTGGTAACCCGCGCGCTGGCCTTCGTGAGCGTTTCGACCTATCTGCCCACTTTTCTGACCGAGGAGGGTGCCAGCCTGATGCTGGCCGGCGCATCTCTTTCTGTGCTGGAAGCGGCCGGTGTCATTGGAGCGATGATTTCCGGCTCACTCTCCGACCGCATCGGCAGACGGCCGGTGATGACTTTTTCTCTAATCAGCACATCTCTGTTCATCTTCCTGTTGCTCAACCTGCGCGGTTGGCTGCAGTTTCCCGCCCTGCTTGGGCTGGGGTTCGGTCTACTTTCGATGACCCCGGTGGTGATGGCCATCGTGCAGGAAAGCTTTCCCGAAAACCGCGCCCTGGCAAATGGCATCTACATGGCAGTTTCATTTGTCAGCAGTTCGTTTGCAACGCTGGCAATCGGCGCAATTGGCGATTTGTTCAACCTGCGCACCGCCTACCTGCTGAGCGCGGTTCTCGTGCTGGTCGGCCTGCCTTTTTTGTTCCGCCTGCCCGGCAGCCGGAAAACTTTAAAATCATAATCAGAGGTAACCATGACAGAATTGCACGGTTTTGTTTTGTTAGAAGAACGTTTCATTGGTGAATACAATACCCGCGCCCGCCTGTGGGAGCACCGGCAAAGCGGAGCGCAGCTGCTTTCTCTCGAAAATGACGATGAAAACAAAGTGTTTGGGATTGCTTTCCGCACCCCGCCACCCGATTCCTCCGGTGTGCCTCACATCCTGGAACATTCGGTGTTGTGCGGTTCTCGGAAATACCCCGTCAAAGAGCCGTTTGTGGAATTGATGAAGGGATCGCTCAACACCTTCTTAAATGCAATGACCTATCCGGATAAAACCCTCTATCCGGTTGCCAGCACCAATCTCAAAGATTTTTACAACCTGATTGATGTGTATCTGGACGCAGTTTTCCATCCTCTCATTTCGCCTTTCACCCTTTATCAGGAAGGTTGGCACTATGAACTGGAAGACCCGCAGGGTGAAATGACTTTCAAGGGCGTTGTGTTCAACGAGATGAAAGGGGCATATTCCTCACCTGATTCCGTGCTGGCTGAAGAAAGCCAGCACGCCGTCTTTCCGGACACCATTTACCGTTATGACAGCGGCGGCGAACCCGAGGCCATTCTTTCACTAACTTACGAAAAATTCCGCTCGTTCTACGAAACCTATTATCATCCCAGCAATGCCTTGATTTACTTTTACGGAGACGATGACCCCGAACAACGTCTGAAGTACATGAATGAAGCGCTCCAGGAATATACCCGCCGCGAAATTCCGGTTGAAATTCCACTGCAGCCGCGCTTCAGCAGCCCGCAGAAAAAAGAAGTCTTTTACGACAGCGGTGATGACCCCAACGCCAAAGCCCAGATCACCCTCAACTGGCTGCTCGTTGAAAGCGGCAACATCGAAGAAATTTTGGCGCTGCACATTCTGGATCACGCCTTGATCGGCACGCCTGCTTCACCCTTGCGGAAAGCGCTGATCGATTCGGGTCTGGGAGAGGATTTAACCGGTGCTGGTTTTCAAACCGGCTACCGCCAAACCATGTACTCTGTCGGGCTGAAAGGGGTGGCGGAGCAGAACACCGAACAGGTGGAGCGTTTGATTTTGGAAACGCTGACTGAGATTGCAGAAAACGGCTTTGACCCCGAAACGCTGCGCGCCTCGCTGAACACCGTGGAGTTCAGTTTGCGCGAAAACAACACCGGTTCGTACCCACGCGGTCTGGTGATGATGCTCAATGCTGTGGAAAACTGGGTGTATGGTCACAACCCGATTGATGCGCTGGCATTTGAAGCCCCGCTGAATGCCATTAAGCAACGGTTTCAGGCCGGCGAACGCTTCTTTGAAAACCTGATTCGCCAGCATTTTTTGGAAAATCCGCACCGTGTCAGCCTGGTTTTACGCCCTGACCCGCAGCTAGGTCAGCAGCGCGCTGCCGCCGAACAGCAGCGCTTACACCAGGCGCGCGCCCAGATGACTCCCCAGCAAATTGAAGAAATTGTCCAGATTACCCGCGAACTCAAACGCCGGCAGGAAACCCCCGACAGCCCCGATGCGCTGGCAACCATCCCGATGCTCACCCGCGCCGATTTGGAACCGAAGATCAAGACCATCCCCAGTGAGGAAATTCAGCTGGCGGAAAGCAAAATCCTCTACCATGACCTGTTCACTAACGGCATTCTCTATCTGGATTTGGGGTTTGACCTGCACACCCTGCCGCAGGAATGGCTGCCCTACCTGCCCATATTCAGCCGTGCCTTGCTGGAAACCGGCACACGCGACCTGACCTTTGTTCAGTTGCTCCAGCAAATTGGGCAGCGTACCGGGGGCATTTACCCCACCACCCTGTTTTCCATGTCGCGCCACACCCGCCAGCCAGCTGCATGGTTATTCCTGCGCGGTAAAGCCATGACGGATCAGGCCGCCGATCTGCTTGCCATCCTCAAAGAGGTATTGACCAGCGCCCGCCTGCACGATCGGGAGCGCATCCGCCAGATGGTGCTGGAAAACAAAGCCAGCATGGAATCGGGTATTGTTCATGCCGGCCATCGGGTGGTGAATACCCGCCTGAAGGCACGCTTCAACGAAGCCGATTGGGCCGCCGAGCAAACCAGCGGAGTCAGCCAATTGTTCTTCCTGCGCGACTTGTTGGGAAAAATAGACACCGATTGGGAAAGTGTCCATCAGACCCTCGAATCCATCCGCAGCGCACTCATTCAGCGCTCGGTTGCTGTTTGCAACATCACCCTCGATTCGGCCAACTGGCAGAAGATCCGCCCATTCGTGGAGGACTTTCTCAGTAATCTGCCGCAAGGGCAAACCAGCCGCCATCCCTGGGCAACCGGCAAACTGCCTGATCTGGAGGGGCTGTCCATGCCGTTGCAAGTCAACTTTGTGGGCAAAGGCGGCAATCTGTATGAACTCGGTTACGCCTTTCATGGTTCCGCGCTGGTCATCGTTCCCTACTTGCGCGGAAGTTACCTGTGGGAAAAAGTGCGCGTCCAGGGCGGCGCATACGGCGGCTTTGCCGTATTTGATCAGCAATCCGGCAATTTCAACTTCCTTTCCTACCGCGACCCCAACCTGGATCAGACTCTGCAAGCCTTTGACAAGACCGCCGATTACCTGCGCAAACTGGAATTAAGCGAAAGTGAATTGACCAAAGCCATCATCGGTGCCATCGGCGAGGTGGACGCCTATCAATTGCCGGACGCCAAGGGTTACACCGCATTGGTTCGCCACCTGCTGGGCATAACCGACGAGGACCGCCAGCGCATTCGCGAGCAGATTTTGAATACCTCGCAGCAAGACTTTCGCCAATTTGGCGATGTATTGGAAGGACTTAGCCAGCGAGGAGCGATTGTGGCTCTGGCAGCCCCACAGGTATTTGAAAGCAGCAAACTAGCCGGTCAAATAACCCTTCTTAAGATATTGTAAATCGAGATTACCTCCTCTTTCGCTCCCGCTTCTTCCAGTGGATCAGCGGGAGCGTTTCTTTACAAAACAAGTCCAACGACCTTAATCCAATGATACAATCTAACATCGGTAATCCAGATTCATGGTAAAAACACAACAGCCATTCCCTTGATATTGGAAACCGAACAATCTCTTTCTCCCGAAGAATCGTTCAACAAACCTCCATCACAACGCGTTTTGGAAGTCATTGGGTTATTTCTCAAATTGGGTTTTACGGCTTTTGGCGGTCCGGCTGCCCATGTTGGTTTGATGCACGAAGAGGTGGTGAGAAGGCGCCGGTGGATTACCGACCAGCATTTCCTGGATTTGTTGGGAGCCACCAACCTGATTCCGGGTCCAAACTCCACTGAAATGGCCATCCACATCGGGTTCACCCGCGCAGGCTGGGCTGGTTTGTTAGCTGGCGGATTTTGTTTTGTACTCCCTGCCTCGCTGATGGTGTTGGGCCTGGCATGGTTATATGTTCACTACGGTTCCATGCCGCAAGTCGAATGGTTGCTCTACGGCATCAAACCGGTAATGATTGCCATCATTGGACAGGCATTGTGGAACCTGGGTAAAAAAGCTGTAAGATCAACCGCACTGGCTCTTTTGGGCATAGCCGTGATGACGCTTTATTTTTTAGGTGTCAATGAAATTGGGCTGCTTTTTGGAGGTGGGATTGTTTACATGGTTTATTCCAACCTGAAACGGTTGCACAAAGTTAACTTCTCCGTGCTGTCAATACTCCCTTTAGGAGGATTAAGCGGGCTGATGAGCCTTGCAAATCCCATTGTACCGTTCAGTTTACCGCTCCTCTTTTTTACTTTTCTTAAGATTGGGTCTATTCTTTACGGAAGCGGGTACGTTCTGCTGGCATTCCTGCGCACCGATTTTGTGGTACGGTTTGGCTGGTTAACCGATCAGCAGTTGATTGATGCCGTTGCCATTGGACAGATAACCCCGGGGCCTTTGTTCACAACAGCGACATTCATCGGATACCTGCTTGCAGGCATCCCCGGGGCCATTCTGGGTACTTTGGGCATCTTTCTTCCGTCGTTCATTTTTGTTGTTCTTTCCAACCCGCTCATCCCTCGTATCCGCAATTCTGTATGGGTCAGCAGTCTGCTGGATGGCGTCAATGTTACTTCACTGGGTTTGATGGCTGCAGTTACTTATCAATTGGGTCAAGCGTCCTTAATTGATCTTCCCACCCTGTTGATTGCTTTGATTTCGCTTGCCTTGCTCATTCGATTTCGAATCAACTCCACATGGTTGATTGTCGGAGGTGCATTGATTGGCCTGTTGAGCAGAGCAATATAAAATTCCCAAAAAAATCTTCTAACAACACAGACGATCATTTTTCCAGGGCATTCCCACTTCAACCTGCCAGTTGAAGTAAGAACTGCGGCACCCAGAACTTACCCATCCCGAAGAGAGAAAGGGTAATGCTGGTCAGCAGCATCACCACGCCAAATCCAATTAACAACCGGTCGCGGGTGCGGTAATGCAGCTCCTCCAGCCAGGTACGCGGCCCTACTCCAAAGGCGCGCAAGTCCATGGCGTCAATGATGTCCTCACTGGAAACGATGGCATGAATGGTGACCGGAACAATCAGTGGAGCCAGTTTACGCACCTGCGCCACCAGCCCGCCGCTTAACTTTTCCAATTCGTAGCCACGTGCCCGCTGTGCATCCCGTGTGAGCATGAAATCCCGTCCAAAAGAAGGGATAAAGCGCATGGTCAGGTCCATGCCATAGGCTACCTTATCCGGCAGCCCCAGTCCTTTGAAAATAATCCCATAATGAGCGGGATTGAGGGAATAGGGAATCAGGATGGTCATGCTGGCCAGACTGAATACCCTGACCAGCATCGAGACGGCATACATCGTTTTCTCAGCCGTCACCGTAAGGGTCGGCCGCCAGCCCAGCAGGGTAAAACCTGCTTCCCAGCGGGTAATCAGATGTTCTTCGGTGTACAGCTCAATACCGCCGCGGCCGGTTAAAAAGGTCAGGAAAGAGAAAAAGATCACGAAGCCCCCGATGAACAGCCACGCCCGGCGCATTTCCGAAAACTTGATCCCCGAGGTTAACACCACCAGCATTGCCATGGCAAACAGTACCATGAGGTAACGCAGATCCCAAAACAACACCGTACAGGCAATGTAGCAGGCGAAAAAAATGATCCAGGCGCGCGGGTCGAAGGATTGGATCAGGGATTTACGGGGTTTATAACGCCACGTGACCAGCATCGGGGGCTATGTCCTTTCCTTTCAAGGGGTTATCGTCCAGTTTGACGCTGGACAGAAGAATAAGCTGCCACCAATAGAGGAACCAGAATAGCGGCAAAGATCGAGTTCGGGCCGGCAGCCGGTAAAAACTCGCCAACGATAGCCACCGCCGGCGGATAGCCATTGATCCAGATATCCGATATGGCAGCAAATCCAATTCCGATGAAGTTGCCCAGCAGGCTCCACGCCACAGCAGCAGTTACTTCCGGGTTTTTGTTGAATACCGCCGTGAAACGGATGCCGACCACCAGCAAAAAGCCGACAATGGCGGAAAGCCCTGCAAACCATGAGATGGTCGCATCCCCGAAGATGCCGGCTTCGGGATCGAAGAACATCATGTTGGGAACATTGCGGTTAAGGAAGAAGACCAGCGTCGCCAGCAGTGCCAGAATGAAACTGACCACCAGGACAGTATTGACACCCTTCTGGCGGTCTTTGAACAGCAACGCCATGCCCGCCACCATGCCGATCAAGCCATTGCCCACCGACCACTGCGGCGAAAGGCCGAAACCCGTCAGGGCGTCCCCGAACATGTTGCCCACCGCGCCGGTGAAAAAGCCCACCGACGGCCCAAAGGCAAAGCCAAAAAACATGGGAATGGCCACCGCCGGGCGCAGCGCCACCTGACTGACCGAAGGCACGGCGAACACGGTACCGTTGAACAGAAACGAGAGCACGGCATACAAGGCAGCACCGATTGCCATATAGACCACCTCACGGGTGCCCACTTCCCAAATCTGGCTCTGGCGGGTCAACAGGTAAACGATAAAGACGATTAACAAACCGATACCCACAAAAGCGAAGCGAAGCACACCGGTTTCATCCAGCTGCAGGTCGGGGTTGATCATGCCGCCGATCCACACAATCAGCAGGAAGAAGACCAGAACAGCCACCAGCGAAACAATGACAGAAGTCAACTTGCGGTCCATCTTAATCTCTCCTTAGGCGAAAAGGTTTAAGCGTTCATTCGCCCGACGCCAGATAATGCGTCAGGGCTTCGGCACGGAAAAATTGTTGGGTTCTTGGATAGTATTTGAGATTGGTCTCCAGCAGGGAAGTTGGAAGCAGACGGCATTGCCGCAGCCGTTCAAGGTCACTGAGCACTTCAGCCGGTGCGCCGTCGGCAACGACCTGCCCATCGTTCACCAGCAGCACGCGGTTGGCATAAATCACCGCCATATCCAGATCGTGGGTGATGAACAGGATCGCCTCAAAACCGGGCATTTCCAGAATAGAATTCATGAAGTTCATGTAATTTTTGTAATCCTGCCCGGCGGTCGGTTCATCCATCACCAGAATTCGGGAGCGCATGGCGAGAATGGCCGCTATGCTGACCCGTTTTTGCTGGCCAAACGACATCGAAAGCGGCGGCGTTTTTTCATACCCCTGCAGGTTGACAATCTCGATTGCCTGACTCACCTCCTTTCGAATCTGCTCTTCAGGGTGCTTCAGATTGGTCGGTCCGAAAGCCAGTTCGTCATAAACAGTTGGGGCAAACAACATGTGGCTCGGACTCTGAAACACATAACCCAACGTTGAGGCAATTTCAGCCACACTCAACTGGTGGGTATCCTTACCATTGATTAACACTTTCCCGCGTTTGGGTTTGAGCAGCCCGATTGCATGTTTCACCAGCGTTGTTTTACCGGCACCATTCGGCCCCAGCACCGCAATGACATCTCCACGCCGAATTTGGAGATTGATTCCGTGCAACACCTCAGGTCCGCTTTCATACCCAAACGCCACATCCTTGAATTCAACCAGCGGACCACCCCCACTGTTGACTCCCGGCAGGATATTCAAGGGCGGCGGAGGCGGATCTTTGACCGCCAGTTCCATGATCATCGGTGCGGGCAGTTTTACTTCCCGGTAATCCACCCGTTCAACCAGATGCTGCGGGTCACCGTCGTACTGAATCTCGCCGTCTTTCATGAACAGCACCCGCTCCGGTTGAATGCGCAGCACATCTTCTACCCGGTGTTCCACCATCAGCACGGTCATACCCTCATCAGCAAGGCTGCGGATGACCTCCAACGCATCCTGCGCGCTGGCCGGATCCAGGCTGGCCAACGGCTCGTCCAATAGAAGAATCGAAGGTTTCATCGCCAGCACCCCTGCCAGCGCAACCTTCTGCTTTTCACCACCGGAGAGGTAATGGGTCTGCCGGTCACGCAGGTGAGCAATCTTCAAACGTTCCAGCGCTTCGTCCACTCGCCGACGGATTTCATCGCGGCTCAAGCCAAGGTTTTCCAACCCGAAGGCAACTTCGTTCATTACCATTGACCCGAGGATCTGGCGTTCGGGGTCTTGCAGAACAGTGCCCACCAGTTGGGAAATACGCGCCAATGGCAAACCGGCAATATCCTGCCCTTGAAGGTAAATTTTGCCGCTTAATTCGCCTTTGTAACTGCGTGGAATCAATCCATTGATGCAGCGTGCCAGCGTCGTTTTACCACAGCCGCTTGCCCCGGCAATCAACACCACTTGCGGTTGATCCACCGTCAGGTTGATGTTGCGAATCGCAAAATCCGAACGGCTGCGGTAACGAAACGATAAATTTTCAATGATAACCGGCGACGGCACCATCATAATCCCTCAACAATGTAAAATGCTGTAATGGCCGAAATGGATGTTTGTTTCAGAGTGCCCCTACTATAGCATGAGCGCGGATGTTCGTCAATTCCTCTGCCTGATCGTCGTGAAGCAGATAAGACAGAGGAATTATGGAAAATTAATAGAAATTCATCAACCATCTGCAAAAAATTTTAACAATTGAGGGATTGAAATTGTCGAAATAACATGATAATATGTAGATGTCAAACGTTCGGGTGCCCCCCTCACCCGGGCGTTTGACTTTTAATTCGCCTCAACCCGCTTTGAACGAAACCCAATTGAAAAGTCTGCGTATATAAATTACACAATATCCTGACAGGAAAGCAGGCAGTCATTATTATGGAAAACCCTTTCGTAAACCTCGAAAAATCCCCCGCAAATAACCCCCGCCGACATGGCGGATGGTTTGGAGTTATTCTGATTCTGGCAGGTCTTATCATCTTTGCCCAGCAGGCCGGCTGGCTTGGTCCGCGTGTCAACTGGTGGGCATTGTTTAT
>NZ_JBRCOK010000061.1:0-7703 GCF_053501535.1 Bellilinea sp.
CCGATAAGGAACTGGTTGTCTTTCCAATCGTTTCTGCCATTGGCACTCTGATCGTTACACTCACTTTTGCGCTGCCAATGTTTCTGAGCGGCCTGGTAGATAGCCTGTTTTCCCACAACATTCAAATTCTCGGCTTCCTGGTCATATTCCTTTTTTATATCGTTCAATACACGGTCATCTTCTTCGCCAATACCGCTCTGGTTGGGGCGGCGGTCATCCGCCTGCGGGGCGGCAACCCAACGGTGGGGCAGGGCTTCCAAATTGCCTTCAGTCGCCTTTTGAATATCATCGGCTATGCTTTGATTGCCGCCACCGTAGGGATGATTCTGCGCGCTGTTTCCGAACGCAGCCGTGGGCTGGGCAGATTTGCCATCTCGCTGATCGGTTTTGCCTGGAATGTGGCAACCTTCCTGGTCGTGCCCGTTCTTGCGGTTGAAGGGGTAGGGCCAATTGAGGCCATCAAGCGCAGTGTGTACTTGTTGCGAAAGACCTGGGGAGAACAAATTGCCGGCAATATCGGAATCGGCACCGTCTTCGGTCTGATTTCCTTCGGCATCATCATGTTGGGTATGGTCTTCGCCGGTCTGGCGTTCATTGCACTGGAATCGGCAGCCCTGGCAATAGGCATCTTCGTGCTCATGGTCATTGCCTTGATCCTGATCGGGTTGATCAATTCGACCCTGAGCGGGGTTTATGCCGCAGCAGTTTATCAATATGCTGAAACCGGTCACACAGGCGGCTTCTTCGACGACAGCATGGTTCAGCGAACCTTCACCTCAAAAACCAGTTCCTTCTAAACCTGTTGAAGCAAATCCAAATGGATCCTCTTTATGACGAAAGGATCCATTTGGACTATATTCCCAACCCGCGTTGATAAATTAACATCATACCCAAAATAAAAGTTAAAATCAAAACAGCCGCATCCAGTTCCAGAAAGAACAGGGCTCGCCGGCGAATGATGGATTGATTGCCGATTAACGCCATTGCATTCATAATCAGCCCTAAAAAACCCACCAGCACAAATTCGGGTGAAATACTGCCAATAAACCGCCCTTTGGTGAAAATAAAATCTACCAGCCCCAGCGCAAACATATTGAACATATTGCTACCGAATAAATTGCCAATCGCCAGATCATAAACTTTCATCCGCACAGCCGTGATGGTGGCTACCAGTTCGGGCATGGTTGATACAAATCCCATCAATGCCACACCTACAAACCCCTCTCCCAATCCGGTCATTTCAGCGATGTTATTGGCTACGCGAACAAGCCAGGGCATGACCAGCACCAGTATCAGCGCTGCCCCACCAAACCACAATAACGCCCTTCTCAAAGTTGGTAATCCATCATCGCTTTCCTGAGTCTCTTCTTCACTGATGGTATTTGAAGTGTGCAGCAGCCTTACCAGAATAAGATAGGACGCAATCAATAACAGGCTGTCTATACCCACCCAGCCTATTTTTATATCCAGGTTAAGGTAAACAAAAAATGTTGCCAGTAAAATCATTAAGATGGCACCACCGCCGGTTAAGCCATGTCTGCGCACTACCAGCCGCAGTGCCCGTTCTCTCCATCCGAGGATACTAATGAATGCCAGCAGCAGCATATTGTACATGTTGGCGCCAAAAATATTGCCACCCGAAAGGTCGGGTATCCCCAAACGAATCGAATTGATGGCCGTCAAGAATTCGGGCAACGAGGTTGCGGAAGCCATTAGGATAACCCCGATGAACGCTCTACCCAGGCCGGTACGGATGGCAATAATATCCCCATATTCAGCCAGTTTTACCGCGGCAATTACTACCAGAGCCGAGCTGACGATAAACTCAATCCAGATCATGGGGTCTTTTTCCCTTCTTCCGAGTGTTTGTGCAATCCTTTAGCGCTGCTCAACGGCCACGACATAAACACCCCGCTGTGTGGCTTTTCTAAATCCCCCACAATTTGTTCGGTCTTTTGTAAACACCGCTCTACCAGCGCTTGATCCTCTACTGCAGTGAAGAGGGTAATGTTACCTTCCTCCAGAATGCTCGATGGCGGTTCTACCAGAAAAGTGAGATGGAGTTTTGATCGCTTTATTTGCCTCCGGTAGAAACCGGTGCTTTCGATGATCGTTATCCCCTGAATACCAATTTCAGACCAGCCTTCCAGCACTTCATCTAAGCGGCTGGGTTCATCCAGTACAAATAAAATCATAAACATCGAAACATCTCCTTTCTGAGAAATAGGGGGGTGATGGGGATTATACCCCGACAAGATCTTCGCTCTTGATAAAAACAAACAACTGGATGCCATTTTTCATTTTACCGGTTTATTTATCAAATCCCCTAACCGTTCGGGGCAATTTTCCTCTATAATAAATACAGGTGCTTCAATCAATTGTGAGATCGGAGGGGTAACATGGAAAGCACAGTACGGCAGATTCTGCAAAACAAGGGTACACAAGTCTGGTCGGTGTCACCCGAATCGACTGTCATGGAAGCGTTGGAACTGATGGCTGAAAAAGATATTGGGGCGGTTCCGGTAGTCAAAGAGGGCAAACTGGTCGGCATTTTTTCAGAGCGGGATTATGCCCGTCAGGCTGTCCGTCAGCGGGAAACGCTCAATCTCTTGCCGGTTTCCACTTTCATGACCACGGATGTTATTACCGTCTCGCCAACCCAAACGGTAAAAGATTGCATGATCTTGATGACCGCGCGACGAATCCGGCACCTGCCGGTCATTGAAAATGAGAATTTGATCGGGATAATCACCATTGGGGATGTTGTCAAGACAATCATTTCCGATCAGGCTTTACTGTTGGAAGAGCTTGAAAAATACATCAGTGGACGATACATCCGCTAATTAACCCCTCATGCTTGCCAGAATTTACTCCTGCTCTATCATCGGTTTGGAAACCGCCATTGTTGAGGTTGAGGTGGATACAGGTCAGGGCTTACCGGCCATGATCATCGTCGGATTGCCGGATACTGCGGTACAAGAATCGCGTGAACGGGTGCAGATGGCCATCAAGAACGCCGGAATGTATTACCCCCGTAAACGGATAACCGTTAATCTTGCTCCGGCATCTGTAAAAAAGGAAGGCCCGGCCTACGACTTGCCCATCGCTCTGGCTGTGCTGGTTGCCACTGAGCAAATTCCCCAAGGGGCGTTCTCCAATTCTCTTGTGGTTGGGGAACTTTCACTGGATGGCAGCGTCCGTCATGTGCGCGGCATTCTGCCCATGGCAGCGGCGGCACGTCAGATGGGATTCATCCGCATCTTCGTGCCGGAAGCAGATGCCGCCGAGGCGGCATTAATTCCGAACCTGGAAGTGATTCCCGTCCGCACCATTCTTGACCTGATCGGTCATGTCAAGGGGCAAAACCCCATTCCAGCCTACCCGCCTGTCGAAATCAACGAAATTCAGGTGGAAGTCCAAACCGATTTTCAGGAAATCAAAGGTCAGGAACATGCCAAGCGTGCTTTGGAAATTGCTGCAGCGGGCGGGCACAATGTGCTCATGTCCGGCCCACCGGGGACGGGTAAAACCCTCCTTGCGCGTGCTCTCCCTGCCATTTTGCCTCGCATGACCATAGACGAAGCCCTGGACGTTACCCGCATTTACTCGATTGCGGATAAATTACCCCGTGATGTTCCGCTCATCCGAAACCGCCCCTTCCGTGCCCCGCACCATACTATTTCCCATGCCGGGCTGGTTGGGGGAGGCAACACTCCTCATCCCGGTGAAATTTCATTAGCCCACCGCGGTGTGCTGTTTCTGGACGAATTGCCCGAATTCGGCACACGGGTGCTGGAAGTACTGCGTCAACCGATTGAAGATAAAATCGTAACCATTAGCCGCGCCCAGGGTTCGCTCACCTTCCCCGCCAATTTTCAACTGGTGGCAGCCATGAACCCATGTCCTTGCGGCAATTACGGAGATCCGGTCAAAGTCTGTACCTGCTCGCCATCTACGATTACGAAATATCAAAAACGCATTTCAGGCCCTCTGCTGGATCGAATTGACATTTTTATTGAGGTGCCGCGGGTAGATTATGAAAAGTTAAGCGACAAGCGTCAGGGTGAACCATCTGAAACCGTACGCAGCCGGGTCGAAAGCGCCCGTCAAATTCAACGCGAACGGTTCAGAGAGGACGGGCTTTCGTGCAATGCCGATATGCGCCCGGCTGAAATTCGCAAATATTGTGTACTCGATGAAACCGGAACAAATCTGATGCGAACCGCGATGCAGCAATTTCAGCTTTCAGCGCGCGCCTACCACCGAATTTTGAAACTGGCACGCACCATTGCCGACCTTGCGGGCAGTCCCCATATTCAACCTGCCCATTTGGCCGAAGCGCTTCAATATCGCAATCGCAGCCTGCTCAACTAAGTCCCGCCCCGGTCCGCCTCGATTAAAATTTTTATAGCCTCAACCGCAACCTGAATCATCAGGTCGGGCGAGGTTTTTTGGTTAATCAGTGTGGCCGTATCACTGCCAATGACCGTCATGACACCGCCCGCACGTTTGCGATAGATGGATGAGAGCACAAAAATGGCTGCTGCTTCCATTTCCGAACAGATGGCACCGCCGGCAACCCACGCATTCCAACGCGCTTTCAATTCCGACGCAATCGGCATCCGTTCCGGTTCTACCTCGCCATAGAACGAGTCTTTGGTGTGAGAGATGCCGACAAAATAACGCGCCCCCAATTTCGTCGCCGCCTGTACCAGTGCATTGACCACCCCCACATCGGCAACCGCCGGGAACTCAATCGGTAAATACTGGCGGGTTGTGCCTTCATCCCGGAT
The DNA here is from genome assembly GCF_053501535.1 of Bellilinea sp. Classification (NCBI taxonomy): domain Bacteria; kingdom Bacillati; phylum Chloroflexota; class Anaerolineae; order Anaerolineales; family Anaerolineaceae; genus Bellilinea; species Bellilinea sp. The sequence continues at coordinate 4,794 of NZ_JBRCOK010000061.1, forward strand.
GGCAGCGGTGACAATAGCCAGATCTCCCAGTCGCATGGTTGGCTGCATAGCACCGGAAGTACCAACCCGGATGAAGGTATCTGCTCCTACGGCAATCAGCTCCTCAACGGCAATGGCTGTCGAGGGGCACCCCATCCCTGTGGAAACCACCGAAACCAGTTCACCATTCAGTTTCCCGGTATAAACGGTGTGCTCACGGTTGGAAGATATGAAAATTGGCTCATCCAAAAACCGGGCAATTTTTTCAACCCGGCCCGGGTCACCGGGCAGGAGAACATAGCGACCTACATCGCCGCGTTTGACTTTTACATGATATTGAAGTCCATCATGATCCTGCATGGGCTACCTCTTGATGGTGAGATGGGTTTCTATTGTATCATCAAAATCACCCCACATTTGCCCGCCGCACGGAACATTCCAATGCTACCAATTGTATAATGTGAATAGCCGATTCATGATGAAACGGTTGATTGTGTGGCGCTGGCTGAAAAAAGGAGTATTTCCATGGGCAATGGATCAAATCGTAAAGGAGATTTTTTCTTGCTTTTCCTGATCGGGATTGCTTTTGTTCTGCTTCTCTATTTTGGCTCTGACCTAAGCAGCAGCCTCAACGCTGGTCAAAGCAGGCAGTGGGATCCCTTCACCCCGATTGTTAATGGCCTGTCAGGATTGGGTCAGGCAATCACCAACTCTTTTTCCAGAATGCTTCCATAAGTAATGCGGATTTTCCCCCACGGTTAGAATTCCCTCCAACCAACCTGTTATAATTGCCATTGGCCTTTTTAGCCTTGAAGTAAAGGAGATCACATGCAGCGCACACCCGTTTCTCCCGAAGATTTGCACATTCGGGTTTATGATTTATGGGAAAATGACTGGCTTCTCCTCACTGCAGGGGACTTCCCATCCGGAAAATTCAACGCCATGACCGTTTCGTGGGGCAGCATTGGCTCTCTGTGGGGAAAACCCTATGCTCAGGTATTCATCCGCCCCACACGCTACACTTACGAATTTTGTAACCAGTACGACACCTTCACGCTATGTGCCTTTCCTGCACCATACCGTAAGGCTCTTTCATTAATCGGTTCGCGCTCCGGTAAAGACGCGGATAAAATTGCCCAAGCCGGATTGACTCCCCAGGCAGCCGCTGTGGTCGCGGCTCCGGTTTTTGCGGAAGCATCCCTCGCCATTGAATGCCGAAAAATCTACTGGGCCGATTTGAACCCCGCAAACTTTCTGGATGAAAATATCCACGCTCATTACCCCAATAAAGACTATCACCGCACCTTTTACGGGGAAATTTTACATATCAGCGCAACAGAATCCTTTCGATAAAAATTTCACGCAAAGGACAATCCTTTGATCCATGGATGAATTATCACTTTTTCCGGTTAGCACTTCCATAAACCAAAACGGACATCTGGCCATCGCAGGGCACGATCTGGTTGAATTGGCCAGCAAGTTCGGTACACCGTTATATGTATATGATTCTGCAACGGTGGAAACTCAAATTCAGCGCTTGAATCACCTGCTCAAACGCTATTATCCTGCCGAAGCCATCCTGGCTTATGCCAGCAAAGCCTATCTTTCGTATCAGTTTGCTCAAAAACTTGCCAGGTGGGGTGTTGGATTGGATGTAGTCAGTCTGGGGGAAATTCACATTGCTCAAAAGGCCGGTTTTGCCCCATCGGTGGTACACCTGCACGGAAACAACAAAAGCCCTGCCGAATTACAGGCAGCCATTGAGTGGGGAATACAGGCGATTGTAGTGGATAATCTGGACGAATTAGAGTTACTGGAGCAGCTGGCTTCCAGACGCCAAACCAAAGTCCGTATCTGGCTGCGCATTACACCAGATCTGAGTGTTAATACCCACCCGCACATTCAAACCGCTCACATGGATAGCAAGTTTGGGCTGCATATTCAAAATGGAGAGGCCGAAGAAGCCTTACAGCGCAGTTTGTCCAGCCCGTGGTTTGAAGTGAGCGGCTTGCATACCCACCTGGGTTCACAAATTTTCGATTCGGAGCCTTACCGCATGGCAATTGAAATGCTGTGCGAATTCGCCGCCAGAAATAATTACATCCCCGCCGAAATCAGCCCCGGCGGAGGCTGGGGAGTACGCTATACCCTGAATGACCCGGATGATGACGCCGAGGCATGGGTTAGAACGGTTTCCGGTGCCGTTCAGGAAGCTGCCATTCATTATGACTGGCCCTATCCCCGTCTGGTACTGGAGCCGGGGCGCTGGCTGATTGCCCGCGCAGCGGTTGCCTTATATCAGGTGGGCAATCAAAAAACAACCCCGGCAGGCACTCATCTGGTTGCCGTTGATGGCGGGCTGGCGGATAACCCCCGTGTGGCCCTTTATCAGGCGCAATACACTGCCAAAGTTGCCGAACACCCCAACGCTCCACCCGTCCAGCCCACCCGAATTGTCGGAAAATTCTGCGAATCGGGTGATGTCCTCATCTCTCAGGTGAATTTGCCCAAACTTATCCGCGGGGAGCATCTGGCTGTGCCTGCTTCGGGAGCATATCAATTGAGCATGGCTTCTAACTACAACTACGCTGCCCGCCCCACCGTGTTGTGGGTCGAAAATGACTCGGTTCAGGTTCTTCAGTCCCGAGAGCAGGTTGAACAGCCGGGTTGGCTGGTGCACACACCTGAAAACGACAAATAATCACGGGATGGGGCTGGCTGAAACCGGCTGAGGCCATTCAATTTCCAGCGGACGGGTATACCCATGTTTTTCGGCAGCAATCAGCCGGGCACGGGATACCTCAGCGCACCCGACTTCATCCCGAACCGTCACCCGCGTCAAGTAAGAGCCGATTGGCTGGAAAACCATTTGTCCGCCCTGGCAGACCCAAGCCTCAACAATATAAGGGGTCTGCTCCGAATCATCTCCTG
>NZ_JBRCOK010000062.1:0-11484 GCF_053501535.1 Bellilinea sp.
CTCAAGGAAGGGAGATTGCCGCGCTCGCTGTCGCTCGCTCAAAAGGACATGGGGCTGTTCATGGCACTCCAAGCGCAGCCAAACTCACCACTGCTAACCGGAATCACCCCTTCCATCCTCCCCCAATATCGCCTTCGCGATATTGGGGGAGGTGGGTGGGGGTTGTGCGGCAGATTGCCGCGCTTCACCCAACTTTTTCAACCGGAGGAAAAACCAACATGCAACCCATCCTTTCTCAACTGGAACGCCTGCTGCGTTCGCGCAAATTCTGGGCGCTGATTGCCGCGCTGGTCACCATAGCCGCCGGCTGGAGCAGCGGCGAACTGAACGGCTGGCAGGCCGTCCAGGGGGTCATCGCCGCTCTGGCCGTTTATTCCACCGGCGTCGCCATCGAAGACGCCGGGCGCAGCCAGGAGCCGCACCGATGAGCCGCGCCAGCCAGCCCACCCTGCCCAACCCGCAGCCCGGCTGGGCGGAACTGCCGCCGCCGGTGCAGCAGGCCTGCCGCGCCCTGGGGCTGAAGGAAACCCCGCTCGCCTTCCGTCAGACGGACGAGGGCCGGCTGATCATCATCGCCGCCGACGGGCGCAAATTGTGCTGGCCGAGGGAGGAAAACCGGTGAACACCGCCAGCGACCTGATTGCCGAACTGCGTCACATTCTGCGCGACCCGCAGGCGGTCATCTGGAGCGACGCCGAACTGACCCACGCCCTGCGCCAGGCCTACCACGATCTGCTGGCAGCCAGCGGCGAAAGCTGGCTGATTTACGGGCTGGACGGCGAAAATAATCCGACCACCCTGCCGACCATCCTCAACAGCCTGCTGCTGCGCGGCGCGCTGGGCTACGCGCTGCTTGGCCGGGCAGCCGAACGATTGGACGCCTTCGATTACCACGCCGGTCAGCAGGCCGCCGCGCTGACCACCGCCCGCACCCTGCTGGACTGTTTCGAGAAAGGGCTGAGCGGGCTGAACCGCTACCGCCTGCGCCGTTTGCAATCCGCCGAGAGCGCCCCTTACCCACCCGCCGACGACCCGCAGCAGCCCGGCTGGCCGCTGGAGTGATGCCGATGAATTCGCTGACCATTCTGCTGCCCGATTCACCCGGCTGGGCACTGCACTCCGCCGCGCCCCAGCCGCCTCTGGAATCTCTGCGCTGGCTGGAACTGCGCCCATCCGAAAACGACGGGGAAGTCATCGAATGCGCCCTGCTGGGACTGCGCGGAGCGGGCATCCGCGAGTGGCTGGAAGGGCTGGAAGCCGTGCTGAGCCAGGTACGCGGCACGCCCTTTGCCCGGCTGGAGCACCGCGCCGCGGCCGGAGATGAACCGCTCTACGCCGCCCTGCGCGACGGGTGGCTGGAAGCCGACCCGCTCAACCAGAGTGCGGCGCGCGGCGCCTTTACCGCCCGGCTTTACCTGCGCCGCAGCAAAAACTGGCGCAAAACGGCAGCCGCCCTGCCGCTTTCCAACGCCAACGGCAGCCGGCTGGAAACCGGCCTGACCCTCTTCAACCATTCCGACGGCGGCGGCGGGCACCAGAACTTTGCCGATATTGCCGCCGGCGACCTGCGCGGCGGTCTGCCTGCCCCGCTCAGCCTGCGGGTGCGCCTGCTGCAACCAACCGGAGAGACCCTGCAGCGCCTCATCATTGCCGCCGGCAGCCGCCTGCAGTGGGGCGGGGAGGCTTTTCCGCACGCCCTGGAAGGCGAAGCCGCCCTGCCGGGCGCGGATTGTTCCGCAAGCAGCCTGCTGACGGATGCAACCGCCAGCGGCGCGGCTTACCGCCGCGTGCAGTGGACGCGTCCCGATTCGGCTGCCCTGCTGCGCTGGAGCCTTTCCCCTCTCCTGCTGGGATTTGCCGCCGGGCGGGCCTTTCGCAGCGTGCTGCGGCTTGCCAGCCCGCCCCCAGCCGGGGTGTACCTGCGCTGGCGGCTGCTGGATACCGGCGGACATCCACTGGAAGAAAGCCCGCCATTCCTGCTACAGCCGCAAAGCGCCCTGCAGGTCGGCGCTGCGCTCCATCTGCCGCCGCGCTGGCAGCCGCAAATCACCCCGGCCGGGCTGGCGCTGGAACTGCACGCCGAAAGCCGCGACAGCAGCCCCAAAACGCTGGATGTGGACTTCTTCCATCTGCTGCCGGCCGAAGGCTGGCTGGAACTGAACGCCTTGAACGGCGCATCCGCCGCCGAGGTGTGGCTGGATGGTGAAAATCGGCTGGCCTACACGCGGACTGCGGCTGGAGAAATCGGCTTTACCCACACGCTCAGCGGGGCCGGCGCGCAGCTGATGCCCGGCAATGACTGCCGCCTGTACCTGCTGTGGGAAACCGAAAGCGGCGCCCCGCCCGACGGGCGCTGTGAGGTGCAGGCTTTTTACGCGCCGCGGGTGAACCTGCCATGAACGAGACGCTTTCCATCCGCTGGTTTTTGCGCGATGACACCCCCTGCCTGCCGCCGCCCTGGCCGCTGCGCATGGAACGTCTGGTGTGGGAGGAACCCGGCGGGGCAGCCCTGGCAATTCTTTCGGCGCAGCTGGACTCCGCCGCCGCGGCAGATGCCGCCGCATGGGCTGCCGACGCCCTGCGCCGCCCACTGGTGGTGGACTCCCCGGAGGGCGAAGCCTGCTGGAACGGCTTTGTGGCGCGCGCGGAGATCCACCTCGGCAGGGCGGGGGCGGTTTTTGACCTTGCCCAACTCGCCAACCGCGTAGCGGCGGTCTATACCCCGCCGGTCAACGAGCCGCCCTTCACCGCCCGGCCTACCCGCACCGATTGGGCCGAAGACCCGCTCAGCCTCAATCGCTTTGGGCGCAAAGAACGCCTGCTGCAGCTGGGGCCGGAAGACCCCTCCCGTGCGCTTTCAGCCCGCGCTGCTTACCTGCAGCGCCATGCCCTGCCGCAGGCAGAACCCTTCCTGCTGGCGCGCCGCGCCGCTCCCTCCCTGCGCCTGATCTGCCGCGGCTGGTTCAGCACGCTGGACTGGTCGTACCTGTGGATCGAGCAGGGGCGGGAGGGCTTCCTTGAACCGGCGCAAACCCCGCAAACGCTGGGCCGGCTGGCAACCAGTGACGCGCTGCTGGCACAAAGCTTCCAAACCGACTACGGGCCGTTTTACCTGCTGGAAGCCGGGCTGAACCTGAAGCGCAACGCCACCCCCGCCGACGGAGTGGTGGTGGAGGTATGCGCCGACCAGAACGGAACGCCCGGCGCCGTTCTCGCCGGCAGCAGCCTGCCCGCCGACGCGTTGCCCGGCGGGCGGGGCTGGGCGCGTTTCCGCTTTGCTGAGCCGCCCCTGCTGCAGGCCGGCCTGACTTACTGGCTGCGCTTCAGCCGCAGCGGTGCGCTCAACTCCTCTCATTATTACGTGCTGTACCGCGAGGGCAACAATCCCTACCCCGCCGGGCGGATGATGAACTGGAACGGTTCGGCCTGGGCAGACGGCTCCGGCGGGCTGAACGACCTGAATTTTTACATTCTGGCCGGGCAAAGCCGCCGCACCCGCCTGCTGGAATTGACCGCTCCGCAAAGCGGCGGGCAGTTTTTGAAGGGGGTGCACCTGCCGGCCGACCTGCCCGGTGTAACCGCCTACCCCAGTGATGGGCTGCGCCCGTGCGGCGCCGAACTGCTTGACCTGCTGGGCAGCCCGGACGCGGCCGGCCGCCCTTTGAGCGTTCAGGTCAACGCCGAACGGGAGTTGATCGTGCAGGCCCTGCCGGCTGAAGACGAGGCGCGCTGGCTGCTGCAGCCGGACGGCCGCCTGACCACCCCCGCCGGCCGTCCGGCGCGGCTGGGCGAGCGGCTGGCGGGCGAATGGGCACGCCTGAGCACCGGCGGCGGGGTGCGCCCGCTGCTGCTGCGCCGCGTGGTGTGGACACCGCAGGACGGTTTGCGCGCCGTCCCGGCGGGAAACCGCCGCGCCGGCTGACACCCGCTCGAAAGGACAACCAGGGTTTACGTCATTCCGCGCGCAGCGGCACAGACCCCCTCCTTCGCCTCCTCCAAAATCGCTTTCGCGATATTGGGGGAGGTGGGTGGGGGCCGTGCGGGAAATTGCCGCGTTCGCTAGCGCTTGCGCGCAGGCACATCTCCCGCACCGACCTTTACAACAGGTTTCCCAGCGCCTCCACCAGTCGTTCGATCTGCTCTGCTGTATGCGTGGCAAAAATGGCGATGCGCAGTGCGCCGCCGGGCGGGGTGGAGCTGTACGAAGTGACATGTGCCACGCAAATATCGCGCTCGAATAATCCGGCGCGCAGGCGCGCCAAATCCACCCCTGGGCGCGCCCGCAGGCACAGGATGGGCGCCGGTGTGTCGGGCAGTTCCCAGCCCAGCCGGCGCAATCCGGCACGCGCCAGCGCCACATTCTCCCACAACCGCTGGCGGCGCTGCGGCTCACTGCGGGCAATTTCCAGCGCTTTGGCGGCGGCTGCTGCCACCGGTAAGGGCGGCGGGCTGGCGGCCACATACACCCGCGAGCGGCTCTCCATTTCGCTGATTCGCGCCCGGCTGCCGAACAAAATGCCGCCGTAACCGCCCAGGGCTTTGCTGAGTGTGGCGCATACCTGCACACTTTCCGCGCCGCCCAGTCCCAGCCATTCCAGGCTGCCGCGTCCGTTTTCACCCAACACGCCCACCCCGTGGGCATCATCCACCCCCAGCAGTCCGTCAAAGGACTGCACCAAGGGCAGGTACTCATTCAGCGGGGCAACCTCGCCTGAAATGGGGAACAGGCCGTCCGTCAACACCAGTGGACGCTCACCCGCGGCGAGGTGAAGGCGCAAACTTTCTGCCAGATGGGAGGCATCCCGGTGGTGGAAGAGGTGCAGCGGTTTGCCGCTGGCGCGGGCGGCGTCGCGCAGCGAGTAGTGCGCGGCTTCGTCCAGAAAGATTTGATCATACTGTTCGGCCAGTCCCTGCACCAGGATCATCCCGCCCAGATAACCGGAAGCATAATACAGGATGCCATCTTCCCCAAAAAAGGCGGCCGCCTGGCGGTTGAGTTCATCGTAGAGCGAGTGTTCGCCATAGCCGCCGCGCGAAGTGGCGGTGCTCATCCCATAGCGTTGAACGGCCTGCACGGCGGCCTGAATCACGGCTGGATGATTGTGCAAGCCGAGGTAACCCGTGCCGGAGAAGTAATCGCGCTCCCGCCCGGCAATGACGACCCTTGCCCCCAGCGGTGTTTCAAAAGCCAGACCGCTCATTTCAAATAAGTACGCGCCCCGACAAAATGTTCGCGCAGGTAGGCATCTTTCTGAATGTTATCGAAGTAAACCCCGTTGCGCGAGCGTGAGGAATGGACAATCTCCCAGCCGCCCATGCTGATGGCAACGTGGGTAATGCTGCGGGTTTCGCCGTTTTCGCCAAAGAAGGCTAAATCACCGGGCTGCATTTCCTCCGGTTCAATCGGCTTGCCGTCTTCCATTTGCATATCGGCATCGCGGCGGATGGTGATGCCCACCCAGCGGTGGAGCAGCTGCGCCAGGCCGGAGCAGTCAATCCCGTGCGCGCTCGTGCCGCCCCACAGATAGGGCACACCGATCAGCCGCGCGGCATCGGCGGTGATTTGGGCGCGGCGGGCGGCTTCGCTTTGCGGCAGGCTGGTCAGGCTGCGCAGGTCCTCCAGCGGCAGCCAGCCGCTTTGATTGGCCTGCAGGTAAGCCCAGCCGTCCTGTTCCTGCCAGACCTGAACGAAAGTGCCGCCCAGAACCCGCGTCAACAGGGGGGCGTTTGGGCGCGGTTCGCTGCGCAGTAAACCGACCGGCGCCACCACCAGATGCGTAGGCGGGGCAGCCGGCTGCTCACGCAGATAGGGGCGGTAAGTCCAGCCCAGATAGCCGTCATCGCAGCGCACGAAAACCCAGCGTTCCTGTTCCTCCAATACTTCCACCCGCCGCCCGTAAAGCAGCTGGGTTAACTGCTCGGCGAGGAAAGAAGGCTGGCGGTGCAGGCTGGTCAGGTTGGTTGCCACGCACAGCGTTGCGGCTACCGAACGGCGCAGCACGCGCACGGCATGAGCATCCATCGTCCAGCCCGGCGGCAAATGCCGGCGCAATTCTTCCAGATCGGATTCTTCCAGTACCCGTCCGCTCAACACCACCTGCGAGGCGGTTTGCTTTTCAACATGGATATCAAAGAGGTGTTCCCGTTCATCGCGGTGGTGAGAGGCAATTTCTTCCAGCAAGGTTTCAATGTTGTTCATGGTCGCCATTCTTCTCCTCGACTGCTTCTACCGTTTTCAAAATGACTCCCAAACCGGGGCGTTCCGGTACGCGGATGCGCAGGTTTTTATCATAGGTGATGCCATCAAAGGGGTCATTGGCAATCAGCAAAGGCGCGTCCAGATCAATCCACTCCGCCAGTCCGCACAGGTGAGCCATGGCGGTGGTGCCCAGCGAGGTTTCTACCATACAGCCCAGCATGACCTTCAACCCCAGTTCACGGGCGCGGTTCAACATGCGCAGGGTGGGTGTCAGACCGCCGGCTTTCATCAGTTTCAGGTTCACCCCCGCAATGCCAGCCTGAGCCAGTTTTTCAATATCGGCCAGGGTGCGCACCGATTCATCCGCCACCAGCGGAATGCTGGTGACTTTTTGCAGTTCACCCATCGCTTCAATTTCGTGAATGCCCAGCGGCTGTTCGATCATTTCCAGGTCGAGATTTTCCATGGCGCGGATGTTGTAGAGCGCATCGTCAAAAGACCAGCCGGCATTGGCATCCACCCGCAAGCGGGCATCCGGGCGGGCGCTGCGCACGGCGCGCAGGCGGGTCAGGTCGTCATCCGAGCCCAGTTTGACCTTGATGATGGGAAACTCGGGATGTTCGGCTGCCTGCTGAGCCATGGCATCCGGCGTGTCAATGGCAATGGTGAACGAAGTGGGCAGCCCGCTGGGGTAAGGCAGCCCAAGCAGCTTGTAGAGCGGCAGGTTGTGGGTCAAGCCGATGCTGTCGTACAGCGCCAGATCAAGGGCAGCGCGGGCGGCGGGCGGGCCTTCCTCGCCCAGCCATTCCTCAATTTCCGCAGGCGTTTCGGGAAGGCGGTGGCCGGTTTGGGACATCTTCTTCCAGTATTCTTCAAAACTGGCGAAGTCCACGCCGTAGTAGGGCGGCAGGGTGGCTTCTCCCCAGCCGGCGTCCTTATCCAGCCGCAGCCAGTAGGTTTCGCGGGTTTCGCTCACTCCGTAAGAAAGGCGGAACGGGTTGCGTAAAATGAGCGTCAACTTTTGCCATTGCATTCGACAGATGACCATTATTCTTCTTCCTCCTCCCCAAAGCGCATGCGTAGATAGGATTGATAACGGCGCGGGGAAATTTCTCCGTTTTGCAGGGCAGCCTGCACGGCACAGCCCGGTTCGTTGCGATGGGTGCAGTCATTGAAGGCGCACTGCTGCACCCGCTCGCGCAGTTCCGGAAAGTAACCGTCCAGTTCTTCCGGTTGCACATCCCACAATGCCAGCATACGCAAGCCGGGCAAGTCGGCTACAAATCCGCCATCCTGCAGCGGAAACATCTGGCGGATGACGGTGGTATGCCGGCCTTTGGAGGTAGCCTGACTGACTTCCCGAACCGCCAGGCCCAGTTCCGGTTGAATGGCATTCAGCAAGCTGGATTTGCCCACTCCCGAAGGGCCGGCCAGTGCCGAAAGTTTGCCTTTCAGGCAGTCATGCAATTGTTGAATGCCCTCGCCGGTTTTCACCGAGGTGTAGATCACCGGATAACCCAGCGGGGGGTATTCGGCAAACAATCGGCGGGCTTCTTCTGCCGCCACCAGATCGGTTTTGTTGGCAACAATCAGAGGGGGAATACCCTGCTGTTCGGCAATCACCAGGAAGCGGTCGAGCATGCCCAGCCGCGGAGCAGGATTGGCGCAGGAAAACACAAACACCACCTGATCGGGGTTGGCCAGCAGTACCTGCTGATATTCGCCGCGCGCGGTGGGCGCCATGCGCACCAGGGCATGCGTGCGCGGCTCAACCGCTTCGATCACCCCCGTGCCGTCCGGCAGCGGGAGGAATTGCACCCGGTCTCCCAGAGCGACAATGTCAGCCTGGGCGCGCTGTTTTTTCAAGCGCCCGCGCAAACGGCACACCCACGTTCCATGTTCGTTCTGTACGGTATAAAAGCCGGATAATAAGCGCGTAACCTGTCCGTGCAAGGTGGGTTGATTCATAGCCTTTACGGCGCGGCTCCAATCATGGTTCGGGGGTGCTGGTGGGTTCAGGAGTGCTGGTTGGGCGCGGGGTGTCGGTGTAGAGGGAGGTCGGCGTGCGGGTGATGTAGAAGGTGGATTCCCACGGGTAGAGCCGGCTGGGGCGCCCGAAGAAGTATGATTCGACCACCCGCCGGAAGATGGGCGCGGCAATCTCCGAGCCTTCCCCGGCGTTTTCGGCAATCACGGCAATGGCAATGTCGGGCAGGTCGCTGCGTTTGGCATCTGTGTAACCGGCAAACCAGGCATGTGGTTTACCACCCGGGTTGCTGGCCGTGCCGGTTTTGCCGTAAACTGGCACCTGCAGACCCACCATCACATATTGAGCCGTACCGCGCCGGTTGGCAACCACGCTGCGCAGGGCATCCTGAATGATCTTCAGGTTTTCCTCGGAAAGCGGCAGTTTTCCCTGCGGCTCGGGTTGAAAGGCGAAGATTGGGTTGCCGTCCGGGTCGGTAATCTTTTCCACCACCTGCGGGCGGTAGAGTGTGCCGCCGTTGCCAATTGCAGCAATGAAGCGCGCCACCTGCAGGGGGGTGACCAGCATGGTGCCCTGACCAATGGCCAGCTGGACGGCGTCGTTTTCGTTGGCGGGGTTGGGCATGTTGCCAGCGACTTCGGTAATTTGCTCAATGCCGGTCGGGCTGCCCAGCCCAAATGCCCGCGCCATTTTCGATACATCCTCGGTGTAGCCCTGCTGATACATGGACAGACCGATGTGATAAAACCATGGGTTGCAGGAGCGCATCAGCCCTTCCGGCAGAGTCAGGCGGCCGCTGGCGGGCACTTCTTTCTCGTAGGTCCAGTCGTACAGGGTAATGCCGGGTAATTCATTAAAGGTGTAGCCGCAGTCATACTCACTTTCGGCGGTAAAAGCGCCGGTTTCCAGCGCTGCGGCCATGGTGATGATTTTGAACACCGAGCCGAGCGGATAGCCGCTTTGCGCGGCGCGGTTAAGCAGCGGGGTGGTAGCCGGGTCGAACAGTTCGTTCAGCAGCCAGCGGCTGTTGTAGTTGTTGGGGTCAAACAAATTCGGGTCGAAGGACGGCGAAGAAGCCATGGCCAGCACGCGCCCGGTATCGCGTTCCAGCACCACCACTGCGCCGCGAAAGCCCTCGATGGCACGCTGCACCTGTAATTGAAAATCCTTGTTGAAGGTGGTGTAAATGGAGTTGGAAGGCGCTGAATCGCGTTGTGCCAGACGGGTGAGGGTCACGCCCTGCGGGTCAACCACATACAGCGATGCGCCGCGCTGACCGGCCAGATACTGCTCGCCCCACACTTCCAGACCGGCGCGCCCAACGCGTTCATCGCCGCGGTAACCCCGCCGGCGGTATTCATCCAGTTCTTCAGCCGGGATCGGCTGCACATAGCCGGTTACGTGCGGTGCGGTATTGTCGAAGTAATAGCGGGTGTTGTAGGTGGTCATCACCAGGCCGCCCAGCGATGAAAGCACCTCAAAGCGGCGCTGCACTGCCTGAGCCGAAACATCCGCCACCGGAATGTACCAGTCCGGGGCGGCAAATTCGTACAGCGAGCGGATGTAATCGGTATTCAGACCGGTCAGGTTGGAAAGTTCGACCAGCAGCGTGCCTTCTTTGCCTTCTTCAATTTGACCGGGGATGATTCCCAGTGCCACCGCATCCGACTGGGCCGCCAGGGCGCTGCCTTTGACATCGTAGATATTGCCGCGGCTGGGGATGGTGATGTCCATCACCAGGCGGTTGCCGCCGCGCAGTTCGGGCAGAATCATGCCGTCTTCCCACTGCACCTTCCACTGCCCGTTTTGCAGCGACAGGTTCATCAGCGTATCGCGGCTGATGTTGCCCAGGAGTACGGTTTGATAGGTGACTCGGTAGGCGACCTGGGCTTCCTGCGGGTTTTTGATCAGCGCCTGAGTGATTTCAAACTGAGCCTGCTGCAATGAAAGCGTAACGGCAATTTCCTTCAAACGCCTGGAGAAGTCCTCGTAAGGAATGGCATCGCGCGAGAGCAGGGTCAACTGGTCGTACATGGCCTGGTAGTTTTCATTTTCCCAGGCGTCCAAAAAGGCGCGGGCTGCGTTTTGAACATCCGGTGCGGGGGTCACGTTCAGCACGGGCGGCAGCAAGGTGGGTGTGCCGTTTGTACCGGTTGGTGAAGGGGGGGTGTTGGTTGCCGTGGTACAGGCGGTCAGCAGTACCAGCACAAGCATCAGCAGTGAACGAACTTTCATGAATTTTCTCCGGTAATCCAGCCTGTCTCAGCCGACCGATTCGCCGTCCAACACGGCCTGCCAGATGGGACAGGAGTACTTCAAGTTGTTTTGACACATTTGGGGCACATTGTGCGGGGGGACAAAGTTCACCCGCGCGGCTGTGCGCTGCAAATGACACAGCGGCAGGCCCATCACGCTGGCAAAGCAGCCGCCAAAATCCACCACCGGACGAAAATCGGCGTGCTGAATGGCGTAACCGCCGGCTTTGTCGAACGGGTCGCCGCTTTGAATGTAGTTTTCAATTTCCACATCGCTGTAGGGGCGCATGGTGACTTGAGAAACACATACATCCTGCATCAGCACCGCATTCTGCACATCCATGAGCGCCAGTGCGGTATAGACCTGATGGGTGCGTCCGCGCAGCCGGCGCAGCATGGCGCGTGCCTCTTGTGCATCAGCCGGTTTACCGAGTAAATCGTAGCCGTCGGCAACGGTGGTATCGGCGGCGAGGATGAACACCGGCTCACCGGCGTAGCGCTGGGCAACCGTGCGCGCCTTTTCGCCGGCCAGCCGGCTGACATATTCGCCCGGCGGCTCACCCGGCAGAGGGTCTTCATTGAGGTCGGCAGCGTCGGTTTCAAAGGTCCAGCCCGTCCACGCCAGCATTTGCCGGCGGCGGGGTGAATTGGATGCCAGAATCAAGCGCGGTTGTGTCATTGGCTTTGATTCTAACACAAGAGCGCGCCGGAAAATGAAGCCTTTGCGTTGTGGCGATAAATAAATGGAGGTGCAGGAGGGGGTGATTCCCGTCAGGACGGGTTAATGTCACTGCGAGCGAGCGCAGCGAGCGTGGCAATCTCTGACAGGGCCCCCTCCTGCGCCTCCCCCAAAATCGGCGCAGCGATTTTGGGGGAGGAGGGTGGGGGTGATTCCCGTCAGGACGGGTTAATGTCACTGCGAGCGAGCGCAGCGAGCGTGGCAATCTCCCGCACGGCCTACCATAAGTAAGAGGGGAGATTCCCGTCAGCACTGGTGAGTGTCGCTTCGCTCGGAATGGCATTAACGGCCTCAAACCGTTGCG
>NZ_JBRCOK010000063.1:0-26994 GCF_053501535.1 Bellilinea sp.
ATAAGCACAAACCGCGGTGAGCAGCAAAACAGACCCCCTCCCACCCCCCCAATATCGCTTCTGCGATATTGGGGGAGGCGCAGGAGGGGGTCTGTTTTGCTGCTCACCGCGGTTTGTGCTTATCCCAAACCCACATTAAGAAAGGTTCATTTGACCCGCGCCTTTTTTTACGGGGGTTGTCTATGCTATAATCCACCCGCAGAGAGGTGATTGTATATGTTCAAGAAGATTGTCAATATCTTGGGCGTTGACCCCAATAAAAGAGAAATTCAGCGGCTGGCAGTGCGCGCCGAGCAAATCAACGCGCTGGAAGCCGAATATGAAAAATTATCGGATGATGCCCTGAGAGCCAAGACGGATGAGTTCCGTGCCTACATCCGGCAGGCAACCGAAGGTATAGAAAACGAAGCCGAACGCCGGCAGGCCGAAAAGGTGGCGCTGGATGAACTTTTACCGCAGGCGTTTGCCGCCGTGCGCGAAGCCAGCAAACGCACCATCGGCTTGCGCCACTATGAGGTGCAATTAATTGGCGGGATGGTACTGCACGAGGGCAAAATTGCCGAAATGCGCACCGGTGAAGGCAAGACGCTGGTGGCTACGCTGCCGTTGTACCTGAATGCGTTGACCGGGCGGGGGGTGCATCTGGTCACGGTGAATGATTATCTTGCCCGCCGTGATGCGCGCTGGATGGGGCCGATTTATGACTTTTTGGGGCTGAAAGTGGGCGTGTTGCAGATGGCCAGCCGCACCGAAAACGGGCGCAAAGCCTTTTTGGTGGATTTGGAAAAGACCTCGCCGTTTGAGGATCAACATCAACTGCGTATGGTGGATCGGGCTGAGGCCTATCGCGCCGATATTACCTACGGTACCAACAGCGAGTTTGGTTTTGATTATCTGCGCGACAACCTTGCCTACCGGCTGGAGGAACGCTCTCAACGCGGACACTATTATGCAATTGTGGACGAGGTGGATAACATTCTGATTGATGAGGCGCGCACGCCGCTGATCATTTCCGGGCCGGCAGCCGATGAGGCCGAATGGTACATCAAAATGGCGCAGGTGGTGCGCGCCCTGCGCGAGGAAGACTACGAAATCAACGAGCGCGACCGCACTGTCACCCTCACCGAAGTGGGTATGGCGCATGTGGAAGAATTGCTGGATATGCCGCTGGTTGACCCCGAACGTCCGGAGGATATTAATCCCGAACAGGCGCGCCTGTTGGGCTATCTGGAACAGGCGCTTAAAGCGCAGTTTCTCTTCAAGCGCAACAAGGATTATCTGGTGCAGGGCGGTAAGGTGATCATCATTGACGAGTTTACCGGACGGCTAATGCCCGGGCGGCGCTGGTCTGAAGGGCTGCATCAGGCGGTGGAAGCCAAAGAAGGTGTCAAGGTCGAGCCGGAAAATATCACCTACGCCACCATCACCATTCAAAATTACTTCCGCATGTATGAAAAACTGGCCGGCATGACCGGTACCGCCCTGACCGAGGCGGAGGAATTTGCCAAAATTTACAAACTGGAAGTGCTGCCCATCCCCACCAATCTGGAATACAAGGCGATTCAGCCCAACCCGATCCTGATGGAAGTGCAGGCCAAGGACGAGTTCGGTTACAAATTCACCTATTATGCCCGTCGCGATGATCCGCTCAAAGCGCCGGTTTTCTGGAAGCGTAAAGACTACCCGGATGTGATCTACCGCACCGAAGAGGCAAAAATCCGTGCCATTGTGCAGGAGATTGTCCATTATCATGTGCGCGGCCGGCCGCAACTGGTCGGCACCACCTCGGTGGAGCATTCCGAACGGCTTTCCTTACGATTGCAGCCGGAATTGCTGCGCCGCTTAATGCAGGCGCTGCTGATTCGGGATGCCTGGCTGCGCAAGCACAACCGTCAGGAAAGTGAAGTGGCCATACCCGAATTGCAGTTTTTATACAAACCGTTGCCCGACCTGAACACGGCCGAACTGCGCAACTTTGCCCGTTCGGTGGGGATGACTTCGATCAACCCGGAAGACCCTGAAAATGTCGAGCGGTTATTGAATCTGCTCAATCTGAAAGAAGAAGACCGTCCCCGCCTGATCAAAGTGTTACAGGGCGGTGTGCCGCATCAGGTTTTGAATGCTCGCAAGCACGATGAAGAGTCCTTGATTATTGCCCGGGCGGGCGCATTTGGGGCGGTGACCATTGCCACCAACATGGCCGGGCGCGGTGTGGACATCAAATTGGGCGGCGAACTGGACGAGGACATTCTGGCGGATGTCAACCGTGTGTTGAGGAGCGTTGGAAGTGATCCTTATGAAATGACCAATGAACAGCGCCGCAGGCTGCTGCTGGAAATAGACCCGGCCCAGTACAGCATTTATGAGGATTCGGTGCGTGCCTTTTTGCAGTACATGGATGAGATGGAAAAGGTGCGCGAACTGGGTGGTCTGCATGTGATCGGCTCGGAACGCCACGAAGCCCGCCGGATTGACAACCAGCTGCGCGGGCGCGCTGCCCGTCAGGGAGACCCCGGCTCCTCCCGTTTTTATCTTTCCATGGAAGACGACCTGATGCGGCTGTTTGGCGGGGCGCAGGTGGAAAACCTGATGGCGCGCTTGAACATTGATGAAAGCCTGCCGATTGAAAATAATCTGGTTGCCAAACTGGTCGAACAATCTCAGGCGCGGGTGGAAGGCAACAACTTCGATATCCGAAAACATTTGCTGGAATATGACGATGTCCTCAACATGCAGCGCAAGCGCATTTACGAGCAGCGCGACCGGGTCTTTACCAAACAAGACCTGAGCGAAGATGTGCGTGAAATGCTGCAAAACGAGCTGAAAAGCCGTGTGGAAACCGCGCTGGAAGACGAGGAAGGGCCGTGGAAACTGCTGGCGTATCTGGAGGATGTGCAGCCACCCATTACCTTTGAGGGAGTGGCCTATCCATCCTTTACCATGCGCTTGATGATGGAGGAAGTGGCTGATGAGTTAGGTGATGAACCGATCAGCGCCGAACAACTACGGCGAACGTTGCTGGATTTGGCGCGCCGCGCGCTGCAAGCCGAAAGCAACCATCTGCTGCGTTC
Source organism: Bellilinea sp. (assembly GCF_053501535.1). NCBI lineage: Bacteria > Bacillati > Chloroflexota > Anaerolineae > Anaerolineales > Anaerolineaceae > Bellilinea > Bellilinea sp. The sequence goes on from NZ_JBRCOK010000063.1 coordinate 3,072, forward strand.
GATTGAGGTTTTGCTGGAACGCAGCGAAGAGGCCATTCAGCAGCAGCTGACCGAACGACTGGAAACGGTGGAAACCTTTTTCGAAGGGTTGCCGGACCGGCTGGAAGAAGCCGGCGGCAGTTTACGCCCGCAGGAACTGGTGGAAGAACTTTCCGGGCTGGTGCGGGTACCGCTGCGCCTGAATACGGAAGAGATGCGCGCCCTGGCGCAGGGGGGCGATCATCTGGTGGAGCGGGTAAAGGAGCAGGTCGAATCCGCACTGATGAACATCACACTCAACCGTGTGATTGGCGCAATCCAACGGCGGATTGAAGAACTGGAAGCCCGTCCGATGCAGTATCAGGGCAGGGATTGGGATGAGGCTGCCCGTCTGCTGTATGGTGAGGTTGAACGATTGTTGAATGAACGGGTTGAACGCCTTTCCAGCCCGGATGGCCCGATTGCACGGGATTTGGACGCGGCATTGGAGCGGGTTGGGGATGGGAAAATTGTGCTGGCGCAGAATCAGGCGGCTTTGCTGGGGCTGCTGGGGATAATGACCCAGGCTACCCGCCTGACTTTTGACCGCCGTACACACCGGCGGGGTCGTCAGCAGGTTGTTCGCATGACTTATATCTTCTACGCCGCCACTTTGCTGGAAGGCCGAACGGCGGAAGATCTGAGCGAAGAGATTCTGGAACATCTGGAAGGCGCCCGCCTTGCGTTGCAACGGGTGTGGGGTAATTACGAACTGCGCCGCCTGATTCAGACCGAAACTCCGCTTTCCCGCCTGAATCAATCCTTGCAGGAACGACTGCGTGCGGTACTGGGTAACGAGCGATTTGAAGAAATTGCCGAGAGCAACCTGAAGGATTTGCCCGCCGAAGATTTACTGGAAATTTCCCGAACCCTGGGCGAAAGACTGCAAAATGAAATCTACCGCGAAATTTTACTGGGAGTCATTTCCCAGTTATGGGTGGATTACCTGACGCGGGTGGATGCCTTACGGGTTTCGATTGGATTGGAAGCCTACGCCCAGCGCGACCCGCTGGTGCAATACAAGAGCAAAGCCACGGAACTTTTCTCTCAGCTGCTCAAAGATATTCGGGCGGGGGTGGTGGCGCGCATGTTCACCTTCCAGCCTAGCCGCGGCGCCACCGTTCAGGTGGAACGCGACCGCAGCGGCAGCGAAACACCAGCCAAAACCGAAGGTGTACCGGCTGCGGCAGTTGAAGCCGGCAATGAGGCTTCGCGTTCGGCACGCAAAAAGAAACGCCGGCGGCATTAATGAAGGGTTGTCAAGATGCTTAATCGCCTTTATAATGGGCAGTAACTTTTTTCATTGGAGTATTGGATCGTATGGACCAAAACCACGCACCGCTCGAGCAGGAAACCCAGCCCGAGAATCATCAGACAGAAAATAACAACATGGCCTCCCTTTTAGAGCAGGAAGGTGCAATGATTGATTTCCCTCAACAAGGGGAAATTCGCACGGGCATGATTGCCAGTATCGCCCCCGGTCAGATTTTGGTGAGCGTGGGTACCAAGTCCGAAGGTATCATCAGCGGGAAGGAATATGAAGCCATCCCGCGTGAGGAACTGGAACAGTTGAAAGTCGGGATGGAAATTCCCGTTTATGTCGTCAATCCCGAAGATTCCAGCGGCAATGTGGTGCTTTCCTACGTCCGCGCCCGCGAAGAAGCCAGCTGGAAAGAAGCCGAATCGCTGCTTGCTTCTAAAGCAACCTATCACAGCAAAATCATCGGCTACAACAAAGGCGGGTTGATTGTTCCAATTGGCGGACTGCGCGGGTTTGTACCGGCTTCGCAGGTAAGCCTTTCGCGTCGCGCCGAAAGCAGTGGAGAAACCCCCGAACAGCGCTGGAGCAAGATGATCGGTGAGGAAATTGATGTGTGCGTGATTGAGGTGGACCGCGAACGCCGCCGCCTGATCCTCTCGGAGCGGGCAGCCAACACCGAAACCCGCGAAACCATCAAAGAGCGCGTCATTGACAGCCTGCAGGAAGGGGAAGTACGCACCGGCAAGGTAACCAGTCTGGCCGATTTTGGGGCATTTGTCAACATCAGCGGCGCCGATGGACTGGTGCACCTCTCCGAAATCTCATGGGATCGCATTCAGCACCCTTCCGAGGTGCTGAAAGTTGGGCAGGAAGTCAAAGTAAAAATCATCTCGATTGACCGCGATAAAAAACGCATTGGCCTTTCCATCCGTCAATTGCAGGAAGACCCGTGGATGGAAAAAGCTTCCCGTTATCAGGTGGGGCAGTTGATCGAAGGCACGATTACCCGCCTGACCAAGTTTGGCGCCTTTGCCCGCATTGATGACGATGTGGAGGGTTTGATCCACATTTCCGAAATCAGCGAAAAACGCATCGAGCACCCCAAAGAGGTGTTGAAGGAAGGTGATGTGGTTACCCTGCGGGTGATCAAAGTGGATGCCGAAAATCACCGGATTGGGTTGAGCCTGCGCCGGGTGGAGTCCATGGCTTATGCCGATCTGGACTGGATGGCGCTCGAAGAAGTGCTTGAAGAAGATGACTCTGAACAGGAAAGCGAACAACCCCCGGCTGAATCTGCGGATTAAACCATGAGGTGAGTTCAAAAACAGGTGTAAGATTAAAGAGACGCCGTTTCAGGGCGTCTCTTTCACTCCCCCCTCTATTCGATGAAACCCCTTTTGTGGATTGACGCTCATCAAGACATTGCCTACAATGCCCTGACCTTTGGCAGGGATGTCCGTCTTTCGGCCTACGAAACGCGCCAACGTGAGGCGGGCAGTCCAACCGTGCTGGTCAATGGGGAAGCCTTGTGCGGCTGGGAAGAATTTCAGCGCGGGGGAATAGGCCTGATTGTAGCCACGTTGTTTGTCATGCCGCGCCGTTACAAAACCGGCGCCTGGGAGAAACTGGACTTTGCCACACCTGAGGAAGCCTACCGCCTGACGCGGGCACAAGTGGATTACTACCTGAACCTGTGTGATCAGTCACCCGATCAATTTTGCCTGCTGCGCAATCGTGCTGAATTGTTGGAGCACATCGGACGCTGGCAGGCGAAGCCGCCGCAGTTTCCTTCGCATTCCCAACCGGTTGGGCTGGTATTGAGCATGGAAGGCGCGGAAGGTGTCCGTGATCAGCGCGAATTGGAAGAATGGTGGCGGGCGGGTGTGCGCCTGATTGGCCCGGTTTGGGCGGGAACGCGCTACTGCGGTGGAATGTACGAAGGAGACGGCTTCACCGGCGAAGGCTACCGCCTGTTGGAACAAATGGCGGAAATCGGCTATACTCTGGATATTGCCCATATGAATGAAACTTCCGCTTTGCAGGCGCTTGACCGTTACGAAGGTGCGGTTGTTTGCAGCCACAGCAATGCCGCCGCCCTGCTGAAAGATGAGCTGGCCACCCGTCGGCATCTATCGGATCGGGTGATTCGCAGGCTGGCAGAGCGCGACGGGGTAATTGGAGTGGTACCGTTCAACCGCTTTTTACGCAGCGGGTGGAAAAATCATGAACCGCGCGAATGGGTAACCCTGGCACATCTGGCTGATCATGTAGATCATATTTGTCAGGTCACCGGCAGCGTCCGGCATGTTGGCCTGGGCAGCGATTTTGACGGCGGTTTTGGTTACCCGGCCGTGCCGCTGGAGCTGGATACCATTGCCGACCTGCCGAAACTGGCAGACCTGTTGATGGAGCGCGGCTTTTCGGAACAAGACTTGCACGCCATTTCCCATGCCAACTGGCAGAGAATTCTGGAGCAAACCCTACCCGCATGACTTCCGCAGAACCCACACCATCCTCAAAATCGGCGGCGCAACCGGTTGAAAGCCGCCCCAACCAGACTTTTTCCCTGCGCCGGGTGCGGATTGGGTTGTCGCTCACGCTGCTGGGGTTTGTTGTCTTTTTGATGGGGGCGCGCCCCAGTCTGTTTGGGCTGGACCGCAGCCCGGTGATTGGTTTTGTGCAGATTGCCGTCTTTCTGGTGGGGTTGGCGTTGATCTGCATTGGCGGGTACATCAGCCTGATGTCGCTGTGGAAGAAACGCCAGCCCAGCATCCTGGCCGATATTGGCCTGCGCATGGTAGCCACCGGTTATGTGATTGCCGTGTTTGCCGGCATGGCGGATGTGTTTGGGGCGGGCAGCCATCCCTTGCCGGGTGTACCCTACTTTGGCCCGTGGCAGGCGCGCGGCGTTGAAATTGGTCAAATCCTCATTGCAATTGGTTTTTTGATGTTGATTCCGTTTGGTGACCGCCAAAAAAAGTAGCTGCCTGCCGTTGCGTAGAATGTGCGTAGGTTAAACGTCGCTTGACCATCCGTTTTAGATGTGTTATATTGTCCAGAGAAGGAACCTGATTCATGACCGAATCATCGACATCGAACGATCCGTTCCGTGCCGATCTTGACTCAACCGAACAGAACGATTCGCTCAGTTCAAAACCCAACCCGCGTTCATTGGGGGAGTTATGGCAGACGCTGGTGGAGATGGGACTGGGCGAAGCCTCCTATCGGGTAGGCAGTGGGCTGGCATCCCTGGCCCTGGTTTTGATGGTGGTATGGGTGATGAGCAACTTCTACCTGAAAGGGCAGGTTGCAGCGCCCCAGCCGGCGGCAGTTGCCGCCTCCCTGCCCACGGCCACCCCCACCATTGAGCCGCCGCGCTTTGAATTACCGGCCAACAACGGGGTTCAGGGCATTTTCCGGTTGGCTTTGTTGCATACCAGTTTGCCAAATCGCCCGCGCTTTGAGTTTGTGGAATACGAAATTCAAGCGGGTGATACGCTGTTCACCATTGCAGATCGATTCGGTCTAAAACCCCAGTCCTTGATGTGGACCAACCCCAAAGAACTGGGGGATCCGCACTGGATCACACCCGGACAGGTGATCAAAATTCCGCCAACCGATGGGGCGGTGTACGAATGGCACGCCGGGGATGGTTTGAACGCGGTTGCCCGCTTCTTCAAGGTTACCCCGGAAGACATCATCAACTGGCCGGGCAATAACCTGACGCTGGAAAGCGTGGGAGATTTTGCCGCCCCGAATATTGAACCGGGAACGGTCTTGTTTGTGCCGGGCGGGCAGGGGCAGTTCATTACCTGGAACATGCCGCGCATCACGCGCGACAACCCGGCAGTTGCCAAAACGGTGGGACCGGGCTACTGCGGCACGGTGTATGATGGAGCTGTGGGCACCAGCACCTTCGTCTGGCCGGCGGCCACCCGTTACATCTCCGGTTACCGCTACCAGCCGGAAATCAACCACTTTGGCATTGATATTGGCGGTTCCACCGGGGTGGGCATTTATGCCTCCGATAATGGGGTGATCGTCTATGCCGGTTGGAACGATTTTGGCTACGGCAATCTGATCGTGATTGATCATGGCAACGGCTGGCAGACCTACTATGCCCACCTTTCCCAGATCAATGTGATCTGCGGACAGAGTGTTTATCAGGGTGACCTGATCGGCCTGATGGGCTCAACCGGGCGTTCGACCGGCCCGCATCTGCACTTCGAAATGCGCAGTGATGTATACGGCAAGGTGGATCCGCTGAATTTCCTGCAGTGAGGTGCAAACCTTATCTTTCGCTTATTTTTTAGCGAAAAAACACTCCCAAAAAAGTGGGTTGTTTTTGCTTTGGATGTTTTTCGGGGATTATATTCGCTGATTTATTTGATTTATTAAAAAAGCACAATAGGATATGGTAATAAAATTGTAATATTTCACTTGACATACTTGTCTTTTTTTGTACAATTTATGTGCGGAATTGTCAAGTATTCAGGAAGCGGAGGAAGAAGTGAAGATCAAGAAATCCCTTATCATTGTCTTCGCAGGTGTGGTTATGATTCTTTCTTTAGGAAGCAAAGTTGTATTGGGAAATCAGCAAATACCTCCTCAGCCGAATTATGTTCCAGCAGAGATATCTGTGTCACCCTCTGCACAAACCGTTTTTTCACCACAATATAGAGCAGTATGGAATGTTTATATTCAAGGTGAAGGTAGCAGTTACTGTATTCAGGTGAATTGGGGAGATTTTTGCGGGTCCTACAAAACCTGTGGATATGCTCCAGGGGGTCCGTATCAGTTTTATCATGATTTCTTGTGTGGGGGTAGTAGTCCTTTTCGTCAAACATGGACATTGTCCGGTGTTGGAGGACCATCCTATGCTACGACCACGGTGTATAAGTAAGAGTATATCTATTCAATTTTATTTGTAACTGCTCAGCCATAAAAACAATGGCACAAAAACATTGTCAAAAACATAAAAGTCAGTGAAACTTAAGGGATGGACCACTGCGACTGGCGAGCGAAGAAGAGATCAAAGCAGCCTACGATCAAGGGCAAGAAGCAATGGTCGCCTTGTTTTACGCTACCTTTCAAAAACTGGCCGAGCGCATTCAGCAATTGGAAGATCAGATGGCGAAAAACAGCAATAACAGCAGTAAGCCACCCTCCAGCGATGGGTTGAAAAAGAAACCCAAAAGCCTGCGCAACAAGAGCCGGAAGAAGAGCGGCGGACAGCCCGGTCATCCTGGGAGCACGCTGCAGATGGTGGCGCATGCAGCGCATGTCGAAACCCATCGGGTGCACCACTGCCGCTGCTGTCAGGCAGCGTTGGAAGAAGTGCCCGCCCAAGACTACGAAAAGCGGCAGGTGTTTGATCTGCCACCGGTGCAAGTTGAAGTGACCGAACATCAGGCGGAAATCAAGGAATGTCCCATCTGCCACATGCTCACCCAGGCGGATTTTCCAGCGGCGGTTGGCCAACCGGTGCAGTATGGCGAACGGCTCAAGGCGCAGATGGTATACTTCCATCAGCAGCATTTTGTGCCCTTGGAACGCACGGCTGAGATCCTCGCAGACCTGTATGACCAATCGGTGAGTGAAGGCACGATTGCCGAAGCCTGCCACACCGTTGCGCAGCGGGTGCAACCTGTCTACCAGGCGATCAAAGCGGAATTGCAGCAAACCGAGGAGCCGGGGCACTTCGATGAAACCGGTGGGCGGGTGGAAAAAGGCCTGTGGTGGTTCCATGTGGCTTGTACGGCGTTGCTGACCTACTATGAAGCGCACGCCAAGCGCGGCAAGCAAGCCCTAGAAGCCATGGGGATCTTCCCGTACTTCCACGGCACCGCGCTGCATGATGCCTACCGCTCCTATCTTCAGTACCAAAACGTGCGCCATGCCTTGTGCAATGCCCATCATCTGCGCGAGCTAACCTTTATCTTTGAGCAGTATCAACAAAGCTGGGCGAATGAGATGATCGACCTGTTAGGGGAGATCAAAATCGCTGTGGAGGCGGCCCAACCGGATCAGGAGCACTTGTCGCCTGCCCAATTTGCCGACTTTGAAGCCCGCTATGATGCCATTCTCACGGCAGGCTTTCAGGCCAACCCGGTTGCTCCACCGGTCGAGCCAATCCCCAGGAAACGGGGCAAGCCCAAACAACATCCGGCCAAAAACCTGCTCGATCATTTGCAGCTGTGTAAGCGGGAAACGCTGGCTTTTATGTACGATTTTAAGGTGCTGTTTGACAATAACCAGGCTGAACGTGACCTGCGCATGATCAAACTCAAGCAGAAAGTGTCGGGGTGTTTTCGCTCTCAAGAAGGCGCTAAGACTTTTTGCACCATCCGCAGTTACATCTCCACCGCTCGGAAAAACGGTCAACGCGTTTTGGATGTCCTGCAATTGGCTTTGTCTGGCTCACCCTATGCACCTCCTTTTCTTCAGCTTCGCCTCTCATCGAATGCCTGAGTAGTTACTTTTATTTTATATAATAGATGGCTTCCTGATTTTTGTAGAAATGAATAATTCCGTTAAACGAAAAAAAATTCAAATCGGGCTAATAAGTGCATCCGAAAGTCAAGTTCAAATCACAATTATTAGCCTGATCATTTTATATTTTGGTTTATTGTCATTCTTAATGATCCTTCGCAGCATAGAAGTAAAAACAACCGCCCAAGTTTCCCAACACTGGCGTGGTGTGTATGATTTGCTCATCCGACCCCAGCCATCTATTACCAGCTTGGAAAGAGAACTTCAGATGGTCGAAGGAAATTACCTCGGTGCAGCACGAGGGGGGATTTCGGAGGAACAGTATGAATGGATAAAAAGTTTGCCGGATGTAGAAATTGCAGCTCCGATTTCGACTATTGGATTTATGATGAATGACTTGGGGAGCATAGCGGTCAAGATTGAGCCTTATCTTCCGAACACATTGTATGAGTTGAAAATTGGATGGCATGGGGAAGAGGCAATTATTCAAGATTTTCCAACAGTCAGCGCTTATTTTGCTGAAGGCGAAGATGATTCTCTGTTTAATGATTTCTTGAGAGGTGATTTATCTTTCACGGGTTCTGGGATGTTGGGGAAATGGGTTTTTCTTAATTTAGGGTCTTTGCCCCCTCAATGGATACTTGTGGCAGGTATTGATCCTGAGGCAGAAGCAAAGTTAATCGGGTTGGATAGTGCAATTGAAGAGGGAAGTTATCTAAAAAGTGAGCAAATTGAAACAGGATTTGATCAGCTTGAACAGAGAATGGCGGCAAAAATACCGTTAATTGTAAACCGCCAGACCTATGTCAACCTAGGTGTTGATTTGAAGGTTCGAACGATACCTATTCAGGCGGAGGATATCTTAAAGTTAAAGAACGATAGTTCAGGGGATATATTGCGAGAAAAAATAACAGAACTTGACCACCGAGGGAAGATTCTGATTCGTGATCAATATGAGTTATTGAATTCCCTCCGACCTCTTATGCCACAATCAGTAATTTTTTCAGTAAACCAGCCACCCCGCCTGGAAGCGGAAGGAGGTTTTATCCGACTTGACTCGAATATCATACTGCGTCCAGGAATTTTTGAATATGATTTTCATGAAGGTTCTCAAGGTTTTCCCTCTTACTTTAGTATCAGACCATATGGTAGATGGGAAGAAATTATCCAGAGTGAGCTGAATTCCGATTCAGCCCAGATGTTTGATCCAACATTCTTGGAGAATCTACCGTTACTTGCAAATTATCAGACAGTTTTTCGTTCGTTGGAGTCAATCAAACCACCACCCTTTATTCCTGATGTAAAGGGAGTATACAACATCGAGGCTGTGCGCAATAGAATAGATCCAATATCCTATGTTCCCCTAGGAATTTATGAACCACCACAAGAGGTATTGCGATACGATGAAGATGGTAACCCTGTTGAAGCAAAGTTTGTTACTCCAAGTTTAAACCCGGGCGGTTTCAATCCAAGACCCCCGTTAGCTTTAACGACCCTTGAAGCTGCTCAGTATTTAATAGGACGACCCGATTATATTGATGCGATTCGAGTGAGGATACGTGATATATCAGGTTATTCCCCTGAAAATGTCCGTAGAGTTGAAAGAATTGCATCTGAAATACAGGAGAAAACCGGGCTACATGTTGACATTGTGGCCGGTTCATCACCGCGGAAAATACTTTTATTTGTTCCGGGGATCGGGTATGTAGAAGAAAATTGGACTTCTTTGGGACTTACCCAATATATTGAGAGCGGTCTTGATATCATAAACCTTTTTCTTGTCCTTCTTTTACTACTTAGTGTTATTTTTTTGATCCTAACAAATACCAATCTATTTATTCTTTCTAAACTGCCTGAAATTGGTTTGTTGAAGGCTCTGGGATGGGAGAATGACCATATTATTCGAAGATTGGTAAAGTATCAGTTGTTAATCACTGTGTGGGGAGTTATCCCTCTTACAATTTTGATTTTTCCTCTTTCCTACTGGTTAAACCTTAATATTTATCCTCTCGAAATCCTGGCAATTGGCGGCATCGTTGGAATGGTATCCATATTATCAAGTTTTCCTGTGATTGTGAGTGATCTGAAAAAGAAAACCATTCATCTTCTAAAATTCGATGAAACTTCTAAGCAAAGGAATTTATCCTCTGCTAATTTTAATTTTAAAAAGTTGGTTCTTTACCAGCTGAGAGGTCGGATGAGAAGGAGCCTATTGAATGGACTTTCGTTCGGCCTAACCACTTTTACCTTTCATTCGGTGATTAATATATGGGTGCTATATAAAAGAGAATTGGAGCTGAGTTTACTTGGAACAACATTAATCATCAGCCTTTCGCCCTATTACGTGGCTCTGGCATTATTTTCACTCATGATTGGGTTATTGATTGTCATCCAAAATATTGGGCTTAATGTCAGGCAGAGGGAATCTGATCTTAAATCTTTGCTATACATTGGGTGGGATAAGAATCATCTCTTTAATCTAGTATTTTATGAGAGTTTTCTGAGAGAAGGAATTTTTGGTATTATCGGCGGAGTGTTAGGAGTGGTGGTAGTTTCACTATGGAAAGACTTTTCTGCAAATATACTAATCTTCAACCTTTATATATTAGGGTTTGTTTTGTTGTTGACTTTAACCACCTGTTGGTTTGGTACTTCAAAAGCTATCGCTTACCTTCGACTTCCTACAAGGTCGTCCTCCAAAAATAGGATTTTGGTTATACCAATTCTAGTTCTGTTAACACTACTCTTGGGTATCTTAATTTTTGCTGGCGAGATTCCTGCTCTTGATACCACTTTTTCATCTATGCAAGCCACTATTGTTACAGATGATGTAAACAGTTTGGATATTGATAAAAATCGAATGGTGGATACCATCGAAAACCTAAGCAGGATAATGGAATCCCCAATGCCGGGCAGCACTCGCGCTGAGAGGGTTGCTGATATTCTGCATCAGCAATTATCCACTATGGGTTTAACTGTCAATGAAGAATGGGTTCCTTACCAAACTGCAAGCCTTTTTAATCAACAACAAAATCTATTGTTTCAATTCTTTCCATATCGGTTGGATGATAGTCCATTAACTCTAGTGACTTCTGCAACCCATTTGAAATTAAATTCAAACCTTCCTTACCAGAGAGCATCGTTGATATATAAACCAATAGATCAGGTGATGAGAGTTTGTGATTCGCTCAATCAAAGATGGTTGATGCTCGGTAGCGATAGCCGGCAGCCTGCTCAATTTATTAATCCCTTAAAGAAATTACTTGAAAATAATTGTCCTCTTCCATTAGGTTTTGCGGGTGTTGCAATACAAGACCCTGAAGAAAAAGTTTCTGATATTGAAAAGATGCTCGACAAGAATGTTGAAATTGAATTTTATCAAGCAAGGATTATAAAGGTGACTATTCCGGGCACAGTATATCCGGAGAAAGAAATTTGGGTTACCACCCATTATGATGCCAAAGAGGGTACCCCTGCAGCGGATTTGAGTCTTTCCGGAACAGTTACTTTGATGGAACTGGCGCGAAAATTTTCTGAAAGCGGAACGCCTTATACGCTTCATTTTCTTTGGTTTCCAGGATTGGCAAGTCAGTATAGTGGGCTGATCAGTTATATTCAGAATCATAAAAATGAACTTCCAAGTGTAGTGGGGGTTATTGATATTTCACAAAGTGGGAACTGGCAATATGTCGCAGTGGATAATGACATGAGATCACCATCTATGTCTGATAACGGGGTAGATTTCGAACGGGTTATGAAAGAAGGTCAATACATCGTTCGAGATAACTGGATGATGACCCTCAATCTGGATGATCCTGATTTGCTTGAATGGATGGAGGGATTGATGGAAAATAAGATGGGGCTGAGTGAAAGTCCTGAGGGTTTGCGAAATTCAATCATTAGAACGGGTGATTTGGTTGGTGTTTCCATAAGATCAACGAATTACACCTGTCAGCCATCGTTATCCATCTTGCTTTCGGCGAATCTACCATCCCTTGGGGTTTGCGGGGCTGGAAATGAATTTATCGGTTCGTCTCTCGATCATATTTCAACAATCGATAAGCAAAAATTGTTTCAATTTACTTCCTTTTCGTATATTGCACTTCAAAACCTGATGAGTGAGTTGAAATGAAAGAATCAATTGTAATTTGTTCTGGTATATCCAAAGTGTATGATACCGTCTTTCATCAAGTCATAGCCTTAGATAATTTGGACATAGAGATAAAGAAAAATAAGCTTACCGCAATTATCGGGCCTTCAGGGAGTGGAAAAACCACTTTGCTTAATCTCATTGCAGGTATTGATAGGATAACTTCAGGTCAAATTATATGTTGCGATGTCGATTATTCTTTTCTTTCGGACGATCAATTGGCAGCATTTCGCAGACAGAATATCGGTTTTATATTCCAGCTCTATCACCTTCTGCCTACCCTGAATGTGATTGAAAATGTGATGTTGCCTTTACTTCCCTACCAACGCTCGTTAGAATTTGATTTAAGAGAAAAGGCATTGCAGGTTATAGAATGGGTCGGCCTTGGAAATCGTATTAATCATTTGCCGGCTGAGTTATCTGGTGGGGAACAACAAAGGGTGGCAATTGCGCGTGCTTTAATTAATGATCCATTGCTCCTTTTGGCTGATGAACCTACAGGAAATTTAGATTCGAAAACTTCTTTTGAAATTGTAAGATTATTTAGAACTCTGATGGAAAAAAAGGACTTGACGATCATCTTGGTAACGCATGACTTGCGTATTTCAGCCGAGTCCGATTATATTTATACATTGAGAGATGGAAGACTGGATGGGGATATTCGAAAAAGCCTCTTCAGTTGTAGTAACCTCTAAATATTTTATTTCGCTAATCAAAAAGCCGCTTCAGACAGCGGCTTTTTGATTTCTGGTGGGCGGTATAGGACTCGAACCTACGACCTCTGCGATGTCAACGCAACGCTCTAACCAGCTGAGCTAACCGCCCGTTTGCAATGCTTATTATAATCGAACGGTGGTGAAAGTGCAAGAAAAAACCCGGATTGCAAATCCGGGGAATGATGGCGGAGAGGGCGGGATTCGAACCCGCGGTACCTTGCGGTACACGCGCTCTCCAGGCGCGCGCGTTAGGCCAGACTACGCTACCTCTCCAAACACGGCGTGAACATCACCGGGCGCGAAGATTATACCATAAAAAACGGCACACACAAAAAACACCTCTGCGTGAGCAGAGGTGTTTTGGCTGTTGAGTTGAGAATTTTACAGAATGGTCAAGCGGGCGGCCTGCAGGCCTTTCGGACCCTTTTCGATAGAAAATTCAACTTTTTGCCCTTCGTTCAGTGTGCGGAAGCCTTCCGCTTGAATGGCTGTGTGATGGACGAAGACATCCGGGCCGTTTTCCTGGGAAATGAAACCGTAACCCTTTTCACTATTGAACCACTTGACATTACCTACTACACGATCAGACATTTGAGATACTCCATTTGTTACTAAAAAGATTTGATGATTTTTCGATCTTGCCACCAAAAAAATCGCCTCTACCGAAATCGGAAGGCGATTGAACCGTGACGCGATCTCTGTAACCATTGAGGTTTTGACCCTCAACGATATTTATTGTAACACACTTTTGAAAAGAAAACACGAATTACGCGAATCAAACATTAGAGTTTCATTAGAAAAAGCCGCCGGCAAGAGCCGGCGGCAGAATTTTATTGAGTGAGGCCTGCTTCCATCAGGGGGCAGCCTGCTGCTGCAGGTAGCGCACGTAGTTGACCACATCCCAGCGCATTTCGGGAGTGGGCAGATTGTCAATCAGTGCCGGCATACGCCCTTCGATACCGTTGGTGATGGTCAGAAAAATGGCACCATCGCTGAGCTGGCGGGCGTTGGCATCGGGTTTGATCAAATTGGCAGGCGGATATTGCACAAGGAAGCCGGAAAATGCCCCGCCGCCGTTGCCGGTGGCCCCATGGCACAATGCGCAGGCGTTGTCGTAATAGACCTTGCCGCGCTGGATGGAATCCTCACTTGCGGGGATGGGGTTGACCGGTGCGCCCAGTTCGGGAATGTAGGCCGCGCCCTGCACCGGCACCGAACGCGGCGGCAGCGGCAGGGGGTCTTCCATTGAACGGTAAGAAGGCTGAATTTCCATGAAGGAAATCCATTCGATTTTGATGATGTCGTAGGTGAAGAGCAAGCCAATTGCCAGCGGGCTGGCAAGCACCACCAGAACGATGATCAAGCGTTTGGCTACAGCCATAACTTCTCCTCCTCTACCTCATGCACCAGTTCCGCTCCCAGTTCGCCCAGCGCGGTATGAAATTTTTCATCCAGTTGCGCCGGCCCGCTGAACAGGATACCGATGTGACCGTCGCTGATTTTGGGGTGGTAGCCTTTGGGACCGAAGGACGGCGAAATGGTTTCGACGAAGACCCCGATGAAGGTGCTGATCAGCAATCCCAGCATGGTCAGTTCAAAAGTGACCACGATGGCGGTGGGAATGGGGGTCAGACCCATGGCTGCCACGCGGATGGGATACAACAGCGGTGTGCCGAAGTTCAGGAAAGATGCCACCAGAAATCCCAGCACGGCGCCAGTCAGACCGATGCGCCCGATATTCGTCCAGGACATTGGCCGTCCGAGGATGCGTTCCGAGTAAGGGATGCCGGAAATGACCGAAATATCCTGATCGCGGATGCCCAGTTCGTGCAGGCGCGAGATGGCTTCGGCGGCGTGGTCAATTTGTTCTTCTTTGAATAGAGCCAGATGAACGACTTTTGCAGTCATAGCTTTGCTCCTTGATTATTCTTCCAGCTCGGTGACCGAGGGTACCTCGGCTTTACCCACTTTGCGCAATCGGTGAGCCATTTGCCCTTCCTGCACTTCCCAAACCGGTACCAGCGGAATCAGGCGGGAAGCCAGCAGGTAGAGGAACATGAACAGGCACAACGTCCCCAGGGCAATACTGATTTCGGTGAGGCGGGGGTTGTACATGCCCCAGTCGAAGGGGCTGCGCTGATGACCCAGGGTGAGCGGGATGATGGTGTAACGTTCGGCGTACATGCCCACATTGATCAGCAGGGTGATGATGAACATCGCCCACGGTGTGCGGCGGATGGTCTTGTTCCACAGCGTCAGCCAGGGAATAGCCACATTGCAAATCAGCATGGTGTACCACACCCATGCAGCCGGGCCGGTGGCGTGCAGGGTCAACACCTGTTTGACCGCGGCATCGCCGCCGTACCACGAAAGCAGGTACTCGTTGAAGAAGAAGTAAGCCCATGCCATCGAAAAGACCAGTAACAATTTGCCGAGCGCATCAAAATGTTCGACGCGGATGAAGTAGTCGAAGTGTTTCATGGTGCTGCGCAGGACGAATAGAATGGTCACCACGGCTGCCACACCTGAAAGAATTGCGCCGATGATAAAGTAGGGGCCGAAGATGGTCGAATGCCAGCCGGCAACCATGCCCACCGCAAAGTCCCAGGAAACGATGGTATGCACCGAGAACATGACCGGGATGATGGCGAAGGCGAAGATGTTGATGGCTCTGCGCAGGCGGTACCATTCCGCCTCGGTGCCGCGCCAACCCAGCGCCAGTACTTTATAGATGGTGTGCCGCCAGCCTTTGGTTCGGTCGCGCGCCATGGCCAGATCCGGCACCAGCGGCAGGTAAAGGTAAATGGTGCTGGAAAGCAGATAAGTGGTGATGGCGAGAAAGTCCCACACCAGTGGGGAGCGGAAGTTCGGCCAGAGCCAACGGGCGTTGGGGTAGGGTATCATCCAGTAGAACACCCACACCCGACCAAGGTGGATGAGTGGGTAAAGCGCACCGGCTGCCAGGCCGAAGGTGGTCATCAGCTCGGCAGCACGGGTAAAGGGGCGGCGAAACTCCGCCTTGAAAACGCGCAGGATGGCCGAAACGAATGTGCCGGCGTGGCTGATGCCAATCCAAAACACGAAGGTTACGATGAACACGCCCCAAAAGACGGGACGGCGAATGCCGGCAACGCCCATACCGGTCAAAATCATGTTGCCCCATGCGCCGAAAAGCAGGACAACCACCGCCAGCCCCAGACCGATCAGCCAGATCCAGTATCGGCGCGTGGTGGTCGTCATGGCTTCCATGACCATGCGGTTCATTTCCTCGCGCGGGCGTGGGTCGAACATCAGGTGTTCGCGCGGGTCTTCTTCGGCGTGCTCGACGGGCTTAATGGCTTGCAGCAGTTCGGTTTCAGCCGCCATACCGTCCACCTCCTTTGAGATAAGTTACGCGGGGCAGGGTGCCCAGCTCTTCCAGCAATTGATAGCGGCGTTGATTGCGCGCCATCTGGCTGGCTTTCGTTTGCGGGTTGCTCATATCCCCAAACACCAGCGCTCCTGCCGGGCAGGCCTGTACGCAGGCGGGCTGGATTTCGCCGTCTTCCACCTCGCGCCCTTCGGCAGCCGCTTTCTGCCTTCCGCGCACAATGCGCTGAACGCAGAAGGTGCATTTTTCCATCACACCCCGGCGGCGGACGGTCACGTCCGGATTGAGGTAGGAATTCATCGGTTCGGGCAGGTCGTGGTCAAAGAAATTGAACTGGCGGGAATGATAGGGGCAGTTATTGGCGCAGTAGCGGGTGCCAATGCAGCGGTTATAAACCGCCAGGTTGACCTGCTCCTCTTCACTGTGCGCCGAGGCAAACACGGGGCAAACCGGTTCACACGGGGCATTACCGCACTGCTGGCACATGACCGGTTCAAAGGCCGGTTTGACTTCGGGGTATTCACCGGCCCAATCGCGTTTGTTGTAGAGCCAGTACATTGCGCGTCCGTAGGCAACCTCGTCCTCACCAACGAAAGGAATGTTATTTTCCATCGAACAGGCAGCAATACAGGCATTACAACCGGTGCAGCGGTCAAGGTCAACCACCAGTCCCCATTTTTGAGGTGCTTTTTGTTCAGCCATGAGTCTCTCTCCTTGGTTTTTCCATCGCTAACATTAATGTTCGCCGTAGATGCCTTCTTTGCTCTCCACACGGGCAAGCGGGCGGCGTTTGCCGGTTGGCAGGATGGTTGCCACCACACTGCCATAGGTCAGGTCGCCGGCCGGGTTGGTCGTGGTCGGCAGAACTTGTGCCGGGTTGCAGCCGCGCCCTTCTGCCCAGCGCCCAAGCGCGGTGTGTCCCTGACCAAAGGGAATGGCAATCGTATCCGGTCGGATGGCCGGATAGCGGTACACACTGGCTTCTACAAACCCGTAAGGCGTGCTGATGCGCACAACATCATCATCGTGCAGGCCCAGTTCTTCGGCGGTCTTGGGGTTAATTTCCACCCACGAATTCCATGTCACCGTGGTCATCCAGTCGGGCAGTTCCTGTAACCATGGGCGGTTTGCGCCGCTGCCATCCCCCAGGTGGTTGGGAAAAGTGATCAGGTAAAACTGCTTGCCTTCTTCCAACTCCTGTGGCGGTGTGAACGAGTAACTCCCCTGGGGTGGCGTTGCCTGAGGCGGGGGTGTCAGCCGGGGGGAGGCGGTCCACCAGCCGCCGTATTGCAGCCAGCGTGACCAGAAGGTGAAAATCTCCGGTGCGGTGTAAAAGCCGCCGGCATCAATCAGGGGCAGCAGCTTCTGCTGAATGTATTCCACTTCGTCTTTATAGGGGAAAGCCTGGGCGGCTGCCGTTCCCAGTTGTTTGACGGCTGCCAGCAGGACATCCGCCGTGGCGCGGGTATCATACAACGGCACAACCACCGGCTGAAAGGAAGAATACGCCGGGCGGTCACTGCCTGCCAGTACGCGCTGATAGCCGAATGATTCGAGCGGGGTGTGGTCCGGCAAAATGTAGTCGCTGGCGAGTGCGGTTTCATCCGGGAAGGAAGCAAACGAAATCACCAGCGGGACTTTAGAAAGGGCATCGGCAAAACCGAGCGCCGCCGGAAACTCAAATAGCGGGTTGACGCCGTGAATAAAGAGCACCTTCACTTTGCTGTCGGCCATGCGGCGCACCAGTTCTTTGACTGCGGCAAAATCGGTTGCCGAAGCTTCGGCCGGGGTGAGGAACACCCCGCCGGGCTGACCGAGATTATCTACCAGTGCATTCAGGTAGAGCAGAGATTGGGCGGTCATCAGTCCATCAGCCTGCGCCAGGGCACTTCCGCCCGGAATGGCAAGTGCATGAGCAGAGGCAGCAAACATTTTAGCCAGTTCACGGATTTTTTCTTCCGCAATCCCGCTGGCGGCTGCCGCCGCGCTGACCGTTACGGTGCTGAAGGCAGGGGAGACCGGTTTGCCACGCGCTTCTGCTACCAGACGGTTGAAAACCGCCGCGAGGATGGCTTCACTGCCCGGGCGGATGGGAATCCACTCATCGGCATTGCCGGCCGTGAGCGACTGGCGCGGTTCAAACACCACCAGGTAACCGCGCCGGGTTGGGCGTCCCTGACGGAATTCCCCGTAGGCGCGGGTGTAAGCCACCGGCGACAGCCAGTTTTCCAGAAAGTTTGCCCCAAAGGCAAAAGTTACTTCGGCGTTGGCCAGGTCAAAGTACGGCAGGCTGGCTTCGCCAAAGGTGAGTCGGGCGGCTTCGAGCAGGGTTGTGCGCCCTTCGAAGGTGGCCAGAGCGTTATACCGCACGGGAGGCGGCGCAGTGAGGGTTGCGGTGATTTCGCTGACCAGATCGAAGAGATGATCGGGCGCAGCACCCAGCAGAAAGGCGATCTGATCCGGTGAGCTGGTCAGCGCCTGCTGGACAACGCCGACGGCTTCGTCCCAGGTGATTGGTTTGGCGCGGCCGGCATCTCCGCGTGCCTGAAAGACGGGTCCGCGAATGCGGTCGGGGTTGTACAGCCCTTGCTGGGCGGTCACCCCGCGTGAGCACAACCGCCCTCGGTTGACCGGGTGCTGCGGGTTGCCCTCAATGGTGATGGCGCGTCCTTCTTTGGTGCGGACGATGATCCCGCAGCCGGCCGGGCATTCCCGGCAGGTGGAGGCGTAATACGTGCTCAAACCGGTCTGATTGTATTCCGGCATGCTGGTATAGGGCTTGCGGACGATATAGCGAGCCATGGGTCCGCAGCCGGTCAACACGGCTGAAACGGCGGCTCCCAGACCGGTCAGTTTCAGGAAATCCCTTCGTGAAATGGTATTGCTCATGCTGTTTCCTCGCTCCAAATCAGTAATGACAGGTTGCGCAGTCTGAAAGCTTGGTCCACTGCTCCGGAGCCATCTTTTGATGACAGGAAAGGCACCAGCCCATGTTCTGGCGCGGCTGCGGCTCTGCAACGGTCATCTTGGTCATATCGCCGTGGCAGGTTTCGCAGGCTATGCCGGCGCTGACGTGGGGTTGGTGGTTGAAGTGGACAAAATCCGGTTGAATGGCAACCGGCACCCATGGAATTGGCTCGTTGTTGGCAACATAAGCAGCCAGTTTTTCCAGTTCGGGTGACTTTTTCTGAACTTGCTGATGGCACCCCCAGCATTTATCAATGCCGGGCAGCCCGGCGCTCGGTCCCCAGGCTGTGCCGGGGTGACAATAGGCGCATGGCGCTCCCAGCCCAACATGGCGGTTGTGCGGGAAAGCAATTGGCTGTTGCGGTGGAATTTGGGTCAGATATACGGCGCTGACTGCCCCGCCAAGCAAAATCAGCAACACCAGCGCGATACCGACCCGGTAACCGGCCTGTTGCCACCAAGGTTTGGGTTGCTTCATGCTCGTCTCCTTTCTCGATGTGCGTTGTTGTTCATTCAGATTATTTGCGGTTGCGGATGGACCACACAACCAGCAAGAGAATGCCTACCAGTAAACCGCCCAGCACCAACGCAAAACCCAAACTGGCTGCCATTGCACCCAGCGCGGTCAGGATGCCGGTAATCAGGTTGTTAGCCGGTCCGCCCGGCTGGCCGACTGTTCCGGAGGGCTGGTCTCCCATCGAGGGGGAGGGAGGTTGTTCCAGCCCGGCGGCGAATGTCTGGGCGTAGAGCAAGACATCCCGCCCCTCCTGCGGACTCCAGCCGAGATTCAACCCAATGGTCATTTCCGGAGCACGGGCGGTGCCAAAGCGGGTGCGGTGCAGGAAACGCCATGGGTCCTGTACTGCCAGCCTTGCCAGACTGACCGTTTGCCCTTCATAGCGGAAGGTGATTTTTTGACCATCCGCCCCGTGACAGGAAGCGCAGCCCTGCTCGTAGAGGGCTTTACCGTTTTGCAAGTCACCGCCAATCGGTTTGAGGCTGATGCGGTCAATAAAGCGGCTGTCGTCAATCACGCCTTGCCGGATGAAGACCGCCAGCGCGGTGAGATCCGCATCGCTCAAATAAGCGGAAAAATCATGCTGGGGGTCTTTCTTGCCGCTCAGAGCGGCTTTCAACTCGTCCAGCGGCTGGCTTTGCGCGTCATAAACCCCCGGAAAGCCGGTGTAATTGGCACCAGAGGCAAAAGCCCCATCCTTTCCCAGATAATCCCAGCCGTGGCAGGAAACACAGCGCCAGGTGTCCACACCGCTGCGGGTGTTGGTGGTCTGGCGTGCCCAAATGGGGTGATTGCCCTGCGGAGGGGTTATACCGGTTACCTGTGTCCAGTCATCATAAAGTTGTGCCCCCCGTACCAGCTGCTCATCTGCCTGAAAGATGGAATTGAAAGCCAGCGCAGGTTGGCTATGGATAGCGATTAGACCGGTTGCCAGCATCAGGATTGCGATTAGAGTGAAAAGAAAGGGTTTGCTCATTGCCAGTCTCCTGATTTTCAAAGCCACATTCAAAAACGAGCCGATATCTTTTTCCCGCCCCGGCCCTTGAAAAAATTATGCCAAAAAGATGTCGTCTGAATTGGTTCAGGCTATTTGTTATAAATTATACAATATTGGTTAAATTAAGAAACAGGTTAATGCGGGTGATTTTTAAATAACCCGACTGCCTTATCTCCGCAACTTGACTCCTGTCCTGTTTAAGTCATAATCAAATTGAAGGCGAGCATCCGTCGTTTGATGTTTGAATGCAGGTTTGAATTCTTATATAATAAGATTACTAATTGGGTTTGTTTCCTGCAATTATCTTGATTTTTCTGTTACCCAACCCCAAAAAGAGAAAGGAGATTTCCGAATGGCAACGGTCAAAAACCTGTTGAAAATCAAGGGAACGCAAGTGTGGAGTGTGCCGGTGACGGCTACGGTACGTGAAACGCTCAAATTGATGGCTGAGAAGAATATTGGCGCGGTGCTGGTCATGGAGGGAGAGAAAATTGCCGGTATCTTCTCGGAACGCGATTACGCCCGCTATGCTGCCCAACGCGAATCCCTGCTGCTGGATGAGCCGGTCAGCGAATTTATGACGCGTGCCGTGTATTACGTCAGCCCTCAACAAACGGTAGAAGAATGTATGGCGCTGATGACCTCCAAGCATATTCGCCACTTGCCGGTGCTGGATGAGGATCATAACCTGGTGGGGTTGATCAGCATTGGGGATGTGGTCAAGCAGGTTTTGGAGGAAAAGGAATCCACCATTCAGGGGCTGGAAAATTACATCCTCGGGCGCGGCTACAGTGGTTGAGCACAATCAGCCCAAGCCGGAAAGGGAGATGCGAATGGCTACCGTAAAGGATTTATTGAAGGACAAATATACGCAGGTCTGGTATGTTACCCCAACTTCCACGGTTTTAGATGCACTGAAATTGATGGCAGAGCAGAAAATCGGCGCGGTGCTGGTCGTGGAAGCCGGAAAAATTGTGGGTATCTTTTCGGAGCGGGATTTTGCCCGAAAGGCTGCGGATGGTTCAGTCAGCTTGCATTCGCCGGTGAATGATGTGATGGTCGGAGCGGTCTATTACGTCACCCCGGATCAATCGGTCGAATCCTGCATGGCGTTGATGACTGCCAAGCGCTTCCGCCATTTACCGGTGCTGGATGGCAATAAACTGGTCGGCGTGATTTCCATTGGAGATGTGGTCAGGCAGTTGATGCTCGAAAAGGATATGACCATCCAGAGCCTGGAAGACTACATCTGGGTTCACATGATTTAATGGCTTTCTCCCCTGCACTGGTCGAAGTAGAACTCCTCCGTCATACCTTTGGCGGCAGCAGTATGGGACGGCTGGCGGATGGACGGGCGGTGTTTGTCCCTTATGCTCTGCCCGGTGAGCGGGTTTTGGTGGAGTTAACCGAGGAAAAAAGGGGGTTTGCCCGTGCCCGGCTGGTGGAGGTTTTGCAGGCTGCTCCTCAGCGCATTCAGCCGCGCTGCCGGCATTTTGGGGTGTGCGGCGGCTGTCACTATCAACATCTGGCTTACCCGCTCCAGTTGCAGGTGAAGGGCGGTGTTTTGCGGGAACAACTGGAAAGGATTGCCGGAATCAGCCAACCGCCGGTGGGGGAGATTCGTCCCTCTCCATTGGAATGGAACTACCGCAACACGGTACAGTTTCATCTGGATGAGCAGGGCCGCCTGGGCTACGAAGAAAGCGGCAGCAACCGGGTGGTCGCCATTCAGGAATGTTTTTTGCCGCAAGCGCCGCTGGATGAGATCTGGCAGCAGCTGGATTTTGAAAGCAGGCTGGGCATTGAACGGGTGGGATTGCGGGTTGGAGCCGACGAAGAGGTGTTGTTAACGCTGGAAAGCTCTCTGCTGGAGTTACCATCCTTTGAGGTGGATTTTCCGCTCTCGGCGGTACACCTCAGCCCGGCTGGCAGCATCGTGCTGGCGGGCGAGGACTGGCTGCCGATGGAAGTGAACGGACGCATTTTCCGCGTTTCGGCGGGGTCGTTCTTTCAGGTCAACACGGCCCAGGCGGGAGCGATGGTGCAATTTTTGCAAGAGGTCTTGCCGCTCGACAGCCGTACGACTCTGCTGGATGTGTATTGCGGAGTTGGGTTGTTTTCGGCTTTCCTGGCAGACCAGGCAGGCCGCTGCATTGGGATTGAGCAATCTCCGACGGCCTGTGAGGATTATGCCTTTAATCTCGATGAAATGGAAAATGTGGAATTGTATGTCGGGGCGGCGGAGGACATCCTGCCCGCTTTGCAGGTGAGCGGAAAAATCACGGCCATTGTTGACCCGCCGCGTGCCGGATTAGACCGC
Organism: Bellilinea sp.; assembly: GCF_053501535.1. Classification (NCBI taxonomy): domain Bacteria; kingdom Bacillati; phylum Chloroflexota; class Anaerolineae; order Anaerolineales; family Anaerolineaceae; genus Bellilinea; species Bellilinea sp. Next base: position 25,880 of record NZ_JBRCOK010000063.1, read on the forward strand.
CATGCGCTGGATGCGCTGGTAGCGCTTCAGCCCCGGTGGATTGCCTACGTTTCGTGTGACCCGGCCACCCTGGCGCGTGACCTGAAACGGTTGGTTGCGGCAGGCTACTCGCTCGAACGGGTTACGCCGTTTGACCTGTTCCCCCAGACCTATCACATCGAAAGTATCAGCCTGCTGCGCCGGGTAGGTTAAGGGAACAGCCGCCGCGCTTTGACCTCGGCAACCGCATCCGGACGGTAGCGGTAGAGCAAGGCAGGGCGGCCTTCTCCGCTGCGCCGGTGAGGGGTGGCTTCGATGATGCCGGCTTCCAGAATACGGCGGCGGAAGTTGCGTTTATCCAGTTTTTCACCCAGAATCAATTCATAGGTGTGTTGCAATTCGCTGAGGGTGAAAAATTCCGGCAATAATTCAAAGCCAACCGCGCTATATTCCAGTTTGTAGCGCAAACGGCGCAGGGCATAGTCCAGAATCTCCCCGTGATCCATGACCAGCGGTGGCAGCTCCTCCAAACCATACCAGCGGCTGTTATTGTTCGTGTCCTTTGTTGCCTGCAAACTGTCTGCCGGTATCAGGGCGAAGTAAACAATTGAAATAAGGCGGCAGGCAGGGTGGCGTCCCGGATCGCCGTAGGTGTATAACTGTTCCAGATACACTTCCCCAACACCGGTCAGTTGTTCAATTTGTTTGGCGGCGGATTTTTCGAGGGTGCATTCGAGAATGGGCGCATCGGGAAGCATCCATTTTCCCGCAAAGAAAGACTCTTGAGCAGGCGCCAGCAGTACTTTCAAGCGGCTTTCCTGCAGGGTAAAAACCACCACGCGAATTTCCAGATGAGGTTTCGTTGCTGCCGTTTTACTCAATTTGGCATCTTCCTGAAAATTGCGATCTTATCACACGTAAATTCGGGATAAATCATTTTTACATCAACTTTCGAATTTTCATCCCCCTTCCGCCTCCCCCAAAATCGCCCCTGCGATTTTGGGGGAGGTGCAGGGGGGCATTGGCATTGCCTGCAAGGTTTTGATCTTATCCCGAACTCATGTTATCACAATAAAATTATAGCGTAGAATATTAATGGCGGTCATTCATAACCGTGCTTGTGGTCTTTGTGGAGG
>NZ_JBRCOK010000064.1:0-24532 GCF_053501535.1 Bellilinea sp.
GTATAGACGAGGTGAATTTTGGAATTGATTGCCGGGCGGAAAGCGAATATCCTTTATGGTAGCCGTTAAGTTTTCAATTACCTTGATTACGTCAATTCGGGATGAATCATTTTTATATCAACTTTCGAATTTTCGTCCCCCTCCCGCCTCCCCCAAAATCGCCCTTGCGATTTTGGGGAGGTGCAGGTGGGGGTAATGATCACTGTATGCCAGGTTTTGATTTTATCCCGAACTCACGTTAATTTGATTATACATCAACCCCGGCTGCGGCATTAAACTTGCAATTCAAGACAATTTATGATATGATTTTGTCACGAAAGCCGAAAATCCCTCCACCGGAGTGATTTTCTTTCGTTTAACGCTCACCAAAGGGCGTGTGGGGGAAGCCCGCAATTCACCATCAGCATTGAAAAAGGATTGAAAACATGCCAACCTCATTCCTGACCAGAGAGGGTTTTGAGAAGCTACAGGAAGAACTGGAGTACCTGCGCACTCAGCGCCGGCAGGAGATTGCTCAGCGTTTGCATGAAGCCATGGAGGGCGGGGAATTGATCGAAAACGCCGAGTATGAGGCTGCCAAAAATGAGCAAGCCTTCGTTGAAGGGCGCATCAAGGAGCTGGAAATCTTGCTGGCAACGGCCCGAATTGTGGATGAAATTCCAGCAGCGGATACGGTTCAGGTCGGCTGCCGGGTAACCATTCAGGAAGAGGGCAGTGACAGCCAGGAGACTTACAGCATTGTGGGTGCGGCGGAAGCAGATCCGAGTGAGGGCAAAATCTCCAACGAATCCCCGCTGGGTAAGGCGCTCCTCAATCATAAGCCGGGCGATAAGGTGCAGGTGGATGCCCCGGCGGGTTCGTTCTGGGTGACCATCGTCAAGGTGGAGTAACCCGGGGGTCGGTCAACCGCCCCGCCCGCTGAACAAGCCGGCGGGGCTTTTTTATGAAAATCTGTGTAGAAAAAAAGGATAGTTGCGAATGGAATTATCTGATCTGGAAAAAATCCGTGTAGAAAAATTGCTCAAATTACGCCAGCAGGGTATTGAACCGTACCCAACCCGAGCCAACCCCACTCACACGACGGCTCAGGTTCTTCGAGAATTTGAGGAGATGGAACAGAATGCCCGCGAGGGCGGTGAATTGCTGCCGGTGCGGGCAACCCTGGCCGGGCGTATTCGTTCGGTGCGCACCATGGGGAAGATCACCTTTGCACACATCGAAGACGGCAGCGGCCGCATTCAACTTTTCCTGCGGGTTAACGAACTGGGCGAGGATCAGCTGACTTTCTTCAACGAATACTTTGACCTGGGTGATTTCATCGAGGCCGAGGGTGTTTTATTCCGCACGCGTACCGGCGAAATCACCCTGCATGTGCATGCTTTTCGGATGCTGGCAAAGGCCATCTCTCCGCTGCCGGCTGCCAAAGATGAAGTGGTGGATGGGCAGGTGGTACGCCATGCAGCCTTGACCGATCCCGAGACCCGTTACCGCCAGCGCTACGCCGATCTGGCTGTCAACCCGGAAGTGCGTGAGGTGTTCCGCAAACGGGCAGCCATTGTGCGTGCGATTCGTGAATTTTTGGATGCGCGCGGCTTTTTGGAAGTGGAAACGCCCATCCTTCAGCCGATTTACGGCGGTGCAGCGGCGCGGCCCTTCATAACCCATCACAATCAACTCAAACAGGATCTGTACCTACGCATCTCGTTTGAACTGTACCTCAAACGTCTGCTGGTGGGCGGGCTGGAGCGGGTGTATGAAATCGGGCGTGACTTCCGCAACGAAGGGGTCAGTTTCAAGCACAACCCCGAATTTACTCAACTGGAATATTACTGGGCGTATGCCGATTACGAAAAGGTGATGAGCCTGACCGAGGAAATGCTGGCGTATATTTGTGATACGGTGCTGGGTACACGCGTGATTCAGTTCGATGGTCACACCATTGACTTGAACCCGCCGTGGCGGCGGCTTTCCCTGCGGCAGGGCCTGATTGAGGCGGTTGGGATTGATATTGCCGAGCATCCCACCACCGAATCGCTGGCGGCGGCAATGCGGGCGCGTAATATCCCGGTCAAACCGGATGCCCCGCGCGGTAAATTGATTGACGCCCTGCTCGGAGATTACCTTGAACCGAGCCTGATTCAACCCACCTTTTTGTATGACTATCCCAGGGATATTTCGCCGCTGGCGAAAAACAAGCCCGGCGATCCCAGCACGGTGGAACGATTTGAGGGTTTCATTGGTGGAATGGAATTGTGCAATGCCTTTACCGAGCTGAACGATCCGTTGGAGCAGGAAAAACGGTTTTTGGAGATGGGGCGGGCGTACGAGGAAGAGGATGAAGAACGGCATCCGATGGATGAGGATTACCTGCGGGCGATGTCCTACGGCATGCCGCCCAACGGCGGTTTTGGCATGGGCATTGACCGGCTGGTGATGCTGCTGACCGACCGGCGTACCATCCGTGAGGTGATTCTCTTTCCTCACCTGCGCGAACGGGATGAGGATTAACCGAATTGAAAAATCAACAATCAGGGCAGCCGGATGGCTGCCCTGTGGTTGATGTATGGGTGATAGAGGCCTGGTTTAGCGGCGGCCGAGACCGTTGAGGATCAATCCGAAGCCGAGCAGGGCCAACCCAAAGTTGATGAAGAGCAGGCTGGCTGTGCCAAACGGCTTGGGCTGGCTGAGGTCTCCGCCGGTAACCGGGATGAGAATGGCGGTGTTGCTGCCGGTCGGCGGTGCAAGCGTGGCGGGTGGCTGCGAGTCGCGGTCTTCATCCCGCCCGGAGCTGGTCGGCTGGGGTGTGGTGACGACGGTTTCGGTGATTTCCGGAGTCGGGCTGCCGGGGTCATCGGTGCCAACCGGGGTTACCGTCTTTGTGGGTGGAACCTCAGTTTTGGTTGGCTGTTCGGTTGGCTTGGGCGTTTCGGTCACTACCGGGGTTTCAGTAGGTGTCGGCGAAGGTGATTCGGTTACTTCCTCGGTGGGTGTCGGCGAGGGGGTCTCGGTGACCTCCTCAGTGGGTGTCGGCGAAGGCGTCTCGGTGACCTCCTCAGTGGGTGTGGGCGAGGGGGTCTCGGTTACCACCGGGGTTTCGGTGGGCGTATCGGTGGGTTCTTCGGTAGGCTCTTCGCACCTGTCAGATGTTGTACTCACCGAGAGGTCATCGCCAAAAGTGACGGTGATGGTCATCGGACCCATGCCGGACACCCAGAAATCATCGGATCCATTGGCGGGGGCGGTTCCACTACCGTTTGCTGAAGTGCTGGAAACCCACTGATAGTCAATATCAAAAGGATTTGGATTGAACACTTCCCAACGTTGTCCGCCGTCGGTGCAGAAGTAAGAAATCTTTAAATCTTCAAAGGGTGTAGCCGTTGGCGTTACCGGCGTGGCGGTAGGGGTGACGGGTGTGGCAGTCGGCAGGCTGCACTGCCCGATGCTGCACTGAGTGCTCCATAAATCACCTTGACCGGGGTGGCCGGGCCGCTGATAGGCTTTGAACATGTAATTTCCCGCAGAACCGTTGGGGTTGGTCTTGGGATCATAGGTCAGGTATGTGCAATTGTTTTTCTTCAAAGCCGGAATAGTGCCGCTGGCAACAATCGTCCCGCTTTTTGGGTTGCCGCTGGCTGCCCAGTACACTTCATAAGAACTGGTGCCTGCCATGTCTCGGTCACCGGTGTTACACACTTTGGCTTTGACCACTTCACAATTGCCGGTGCAGCTCCCTTTGAAGGATAACGAGCTTTTGTCCCAATCAGGAGCAACCGTGGCGCTGACCGGCTGGGGGAACAACCCCAGCAGCAGCCCAAGGATCAACAGGATGCTTCCTAAGGAGAATGTCAATCTGGATAATGAACGATAGGTGTTGGTTTTGTGTTTCATAGTTGCTGCCCTCCCGAAGGCGATAGATAATGATGTAATTAAAAAAACCGACCCAGTTTTAGGTTGGCCGGTTTCGCTACTGGCTCCGCGTATGCCCCTCTCCTGCGGAGAGAAGCGACCATGTTAAGGCATACGCTTCAACGCTTCCAAAATGGTGGATTCACTGCCTGTTTGGGCCGGTTTCGCTCTGGCTCCCTGCATCCGGTTCCTCCCTGTGAGGTCCAGCGACCAGTTTCCTCGATGCAGATCATTGCCGCCTTCAGGCGTGAACCCTTGTTGATTGGTTTGTTCTCTGTATTATAAAGGGTAATACACACCTAATCAATAGGAAAATTGTAAGAAAATCTTATAATTTTTATAGAATTTTGGTGGATAAAAAGTTATAATTATTATCAATAATATAAATAATAGAACAAAAATGGATAAAAAAACCGAATCGGGAGGGCGTTTGAACCGATTCGGTTTCAGAAAAGTGGATTGGCAGGAAGGTTTCTATTCGTTCTTCGGCTTGTCTCAATCCGAGGAAACCCCTCCAGTAATGCTCTTGTGGGAACTGCTGGTTTTGCGGGCTTTGCGCATCATCTTCTCGTGTTCTTTTTGGGCGCGGCGAGCCTGCCGCTGTCGTTCGCGCTCCTCGCGGCGCTGGCGGGAAAAATCGTCCTCTTTTGCCAGTTCACCGCCGGTACGCAGCGCTTCGTAAATAAAGAAAACCAGCAGCAGAGCGGCAACAAACAATACGATGGTGTTGTAAAGGGAAACCTCACCCATCGGTGTACTCCAGGCCGGGTTGCCGATAAAAAATACAACCGTGTTGGCGAGGATGGCCATGACCCGAATTTCGGTCGGGCCGATTTTCCACAACGAGATTTTGAACACGCCCTTGGTGACCATAATCAGATACACCAGAATGGAGATGTTCAGATAACTGATCAGGCCAATCAAAGCCACCCGAAAATCTACGTACGGCGAGAGCCCAATCCCGATAAAGACCAGAATTTCACTGAAGGTGTCTGTAACATGGTCAATGAAAAACCCATACCGCGGCCGTTCGATTTTGCGGTAACGTGCCAGTGTGCCGTCCAGACTATCCCCAAACCAGTTCAGGATAAATCCGAACGAGGCCAGCCAGAGAAAGTAATGACTGATGGAAGTCAGCCAGTATGAAACAAAAATCAATATGCTGGCAGCGAAACCAATGCCGGTCAACAGATCGGGGGTGACCCAGGCCGGCATTTTGCGCGCCAGCCAGGCAAGGGCCGGTCGTTCGAGCGGACCAAACAGAATGTCGTTGATACGTTGGTGATTTTTGAGTTGTTGTTCATCCATAAGGTATCTCCTTCCTTCCCTCGATTTTATTATAGCCCTCTCCGGCGGATATTGCGACCCCTTAATTTTTTTAATTGACGATAATCTGTATAAAGGCTTAATTGCAGTTCGTGGACAATTCGAGTAAAATACATCGGGAAGATAGCGAAAGGGCAGCATGAGCGGACTGCAATTAACACGGGAACAATTAGAGGAACGATTACTGGCGCTGCATCAGGCCAGTTTACAGCTGGTGCAGGAGATTTCACTCGAAACCCTGCTGGAACGGATTGCTGCAGTGGCCTGTGAACAGGCCGGTGCACGCTATGCCGCCGTGGGTGTAATTGGCCCGGATGGGGAGTTACAATCTTTTATCCCGGTCGGCATGAGTGAGGAAGAACTGGCCCGCATGGCGCACCCACCCCGTGGTTTGGGCTTGATTGGCGCGCTGATGCATTCTCAGCAGCCAATTCGGGTGGCGGATATTGCCAGCGACCCGCGCAGTGTCGGCTTTCCGCCGCATCATCCTCCCATGACATCTTTCCTTGGGGTGCCAATTCGCCATGCCGGGCGGCACATCGGGCAGATCTACCTGACCGATAAAATTGACGCTCCCGAATTTACCGCGGATGATCAACTACTGATTGAAATGCTGGCTGCCTATGCGGCTGTGGCAATTACCAACGCGCGCATGTACCAGGAGCTGATTCAGCGAGATCGTATCCTCACCCGCCGCAATGAAAATCTTGCGTTACTGAATGAACTGGCCTCTACCCTTGCCACCTCGGCGGATATTGACCAGATTCTGGACAAAGCCCTCACTCAGGTGCTGGATTATTTGCAGATTGAAGTGGGTGAGGTGTATCTGCGCATGGAGAACAGTCGTACGCTCAAACTGGTTTTGCACCGCGGACATCAGGCAAAATCTCTGTTCGCCAGAGAACAATATCAGCTGGGTGAAGGGGTGATCGGAAAAGTTGCCAAAAACAACCAGCCCAACCTGATTTCCTTGAGTGATACCGGCACGGCTGACCTTCACCCGGATGTGCTGCTGGGCGAATTTCATCAAGTTGCCTGTCTGCCGATTAACGGCCGGCAGGGCGTTTTGGGGGTCTTGTGTGTGGCATCCTGTCATCCCCGTCCGCTAGATGAAATGGAAGTCCAGTTTCTGGCAACCATCGGTTCGTGGGTGGGCACTGCCATTGAAAATGTGCGTTTGAATTTGCAGGGCCGGCGATTGGCGGTACTGGAAGAACGCGAGCGAATTGGCATGGATTTGCACGATGGGATCATTCAGTCCATTTATGCCGTTGGGCTGACCCTTGAACATGCCCGCCTGCTGGTCAAAGAAGACCCGCAGGGAATGCTTCAACGCATTGAACAGGCCATCAGTGACCTGAACAGTACGATTCGGGATATTCGCGCCTATATTTTGGATTTGCGACCGCGTCAGCTGCGCAATGAAAACCTGATGCAGGGCATTCGGCGGTTGATTCAGGAATTCCGGGCCAATACCTTGCTGACCGTCAACCTGCAGGGCTCCGATGAAGAGATGGCGGTACTGGGCGAAGCGCAGGCGGTGGCCCTCTTTCACATTTGTCAGGAAGCGCTGGCCAACATTGCCAAACATGCCCGGGCGCGGACGGTCAACATTACTCTCTGGCTTTCGGCTGAACGGGCGTTGATGGAGATCAGCGATGACGGGCGTGGATTTGACCTTGAGAAGATGCAGATGACGATTGGTCACGGCCTTTCAAATATGCACACCCGCGCCCGGAATGCCGGTGGGGATGTGGAAATCACCTCAGAGCCCGGAAACGGCACAACCATTCTGGCGTGGGTGCCCATTCGTCATGAAGAGTGAATTGAGTAACGGCGATAAAGCCATTCGCGTCCGGCGCATGTTCAGCCGGATTGCACCCCGTTACGACCTGATGAACCGGTTGATGACCGCTGGTCAGGACGTGCATTGGCGGCAGGAGATCATCCGGCTGGCGCGGCTTGAGCCCGGCGCGCGCGTGCTGGATTTGGGAGCCGGCACCGGTGACATTGCCCGCGAAGCGCTGCGTCAGCAGCCGGAGTGTGTTTCGGTTGCGGCGGACTTTACGCTGGGGATGATGCTGGCAGGCAAACCGCGAAATTTACGTGGATTGGTCTGGTGTGCAGCAGATGCGCTTAACTTGCCCTATGCCGATAATACCTTTGACGCAGTGGTTTCCGGCTTTTTGCTGCGGAATGTGGCCGACCTGCCGCGCGCCATTGCCGAACAATACCGCGTGCTTAAACCCGGCGGTCGCTGGGTGGCGCTGGATACCACGCCGCCGCCGCAAAACAGCCTGCTCACCCCCTTCATCCGCTTTCACATGCGGCAGGTCATCCCGCTGCTGGGTGAGGTGATCACGGGCGAACGAGATGCGTATGTGTATTTGCCGACATCCAGCGAGAACTTTCTGCAGGCAGAGACGCTGGCGCAAGTGGTCGAGCGGGCGGGTTTTCGTGAGGTTGCTTTCCGCCGCTATCTGTTTGGGGTGGTGGCCATTCACCGGGCGGTCAAACCCGCCAATTCAACCGTATAATTCGCGCCTGAAAAACTCCGGCAGCGCAAAAGCTGCCTGATGCACTTCGCGGTTGAGGTAGTTCAACCCCTGCGGATAGTCACGCTTCAGACCTTCCTGCCAGGGAACATCGGAGAGGTACATGAATCCAATTCCGCCGCCGGGATAGGTGGGGATATGTGCGTAGTAGTAAGCCGGATAGCGGGAAAGCGTTTTGGCGAAGGAGTAAATTTCTCGAATCAGAGCAGTATCGAAGAAGGGCTGCTCGCACTGGGTGGCGATTGCGCCGCCGGGGTTAAGGGCAGCCGCCATCAGACGGTAAAACTCCTCGCTGAAAAGCCGCTCGGCCATACCGATAGGATCGGTGGTATCCGAAATGATGACATCGAATTTTTCGCGGCCGCCTTCCAGAAAGGTAAAAGCGTCCTGAATGACCAGACGCGCCCGGGGGTCGCTCCACGGGTCACCGAATTGGGTGAAGTACTTGCGGCTGACTTCCACCACCCGCCGGTCGAGTTCACAAACGACGGCTTCTTCCACGGAAGAATGCTTCAAAACCTGCTGAAGGCTGCCGCCGTCACCACCGCCGACGATCAACACGCGCCGGGGTGCACCCTGTGCCAGCATGGGGATATGTGTGATCATCTCGTGGTAACCGGCGTTATCCCGTTCGGTCAGCTGGATGATGTCATCCAGAATCAGGGCTTTGCCGAAAAATTCCGTTTCCAGCACCTGCAAGTGCTGGTAGGGGGTTTGTTCATCTTCCAGTATGGCTTTAACGCGCAGGGCTTTGCGGTAGTAAGGGTGCAGTTCTTCGGTAAACCAAATTCCGCTCATAATCCGTCCTTCAAATCCAAACCGGCTCACTCACTTCGGCGGTGCGGTCAAGATGATAAACCGAGCAGTGTTTGGCGTCGAACAATTCCTGCAAACGCTGTACCAGTGGGGAAATATCCAGGCTCAGATTGCAAGTGAACAGGTCAATCGCGCAGTAACCGTGTTCCGGCCAGGCATGTAAACTGGCATGGGATTCAGCCAGCAGCAGGAAACAGGTAAACCCGTGCGGATTGAACTTGTAAAATCCTTTATTCACGATGGTCAGACCGCTTTCGTCAACGGCGCGGGTGAATAACTCGCTGGCGCGTTCGGCGTCCAACAGCAACTCTCGATCACATTCCGAGAGATCGCAAATAAAATGCTCTCCAAGTTTTAGGGTGTTCACTTGAACCGTCACCTCCTGAAAGTGGTGTAGAAGATTGAAATTAAACAAGGGCTACATTTTCGGATAAAACCCCCCATTTGTCAATCCTTTGGAATAAATTCGTGGTAGGATTGTGCGGTATGGAAAACAGGATCATAGAAAAAGCCGCTGAACGCGGAGTTCCTTCTCAGGTCTGGCGGGCTGGTCAGGAACGCCGCTTGCGGATGATTCGTGAGGCTGCGGGACAACGCTGTAAAGGTACCGTTTTGGTGGATGGCTGTGGGGTGGGAATGTATCTGACCCGCCTGGCAGAGGATGCCCGTCAGGCGGTTGGGCTGGACATTGAACACGAGCGTGCCGTCGAGGCTCACCAGCGGGCTGATCTGGTGGTCTGTGCAGCGGGGGAGGATTTGCCGCTGCCTTCCAACCATTTTGACCTTGTGCTCAGCCATGAAGTACTCGAACACGTTCAGGATGACCGGCAGGCGGTATGCGAGATTGTGCGGGTGCTGAAACCCGGCGGAAGGCTGGTGTTATTCTGTCCAAACCGCGGTTACCCGTTTGAAACGCACGGAATTTACTGGCGGGGCAAATACCGTTTTGGCAACATTCCGCTGGTCAATTACCTGCCGCGCCGCTGGCGCAATCGTTTAGCGCCGCATGTGCGGGTTTATTCGGCTGGTGATTTGCAAAAGTTATTCGACCATCTGCCGGTTAAATTCATTCAACGAACGATGATCTTTGGGGCGTATGATAATTTGATTCAACGATTCGGATTGGCGGGCAAAGCACTGCGCTTTGTCTTGCAGGCAATGGAAAAAACCCCCTTGCGCGTTTTAGGGCTTTCTCACTTTTGGGTGGTCGAAAAGACCGGAGAACTCGACTAAGGCTTAATTCAGGCGAAAATCATAAATTTGATTTTCAACCGGGAATTGCCGCCCGCAATTCGGACAGGTGATAACCGGGGGAGTATCTTCCAGGGTCGTTTGGCAGGCCGGGCAGGCAAAAAATCCGCTGACGGGATTGGGGAGAGAGGCTTTTACCGCATGACAACGGACGAAAACACTTGGACTGAGCTGCCACCAATTACCGGTCAATTGTGCCAGACTGTCCATGCCGACCAGCAGCGGCAGGGGCAGGATGCGTTTCAGCAAGTCGAATCGGAAATGAGAAACGGTCAGGGTGCGTTCGATGGCAAAACCGGATTGACGCAACCATGAACGGATTGTAGCGGGGTGGAAATCAAAATTCAACGGGGCAAATTCAACCGGTTCAGGCCCAAACGGATTCCAGGTCTGTTTTTTCAACCAGTAGCGCAGGATTGCTTTCAGATTTTGTTTGTTGGCAAATTCGAGGATAAAGACAGCGTTGTTTTGCAATACCCGCTGCACATTGTCCAGCGCGAGGCGGGGTTCTGCCATGTGATGCAGGGTGCGGATCATGGTTGCACCGTCGAAAAGGGAAGGAACAAAGGGCAGGTGATAAATATCGGCTGCCACATAGCGGTATTGGGGGCGGTCACCCAGCCGGGCACGCGCCTGTTCCAGTTGTGTGCGCGAATAATCGAGCAGCACAACCTGTTCAAAACCGGCGTAACGGGGAGTGTTGCGGCCTGCTCCGGCACCCAATTCCAGCAGGAGATGTCCCTGGCCAGGCAGCAGGCGGCGCAGAGCAACTGCCTCAACAGCATCTTCGTAAGCGCGTCTGCCCTGTTCCCAGAAGCGCTGTTGATAATCGGAACCTTCGTAATTGCAAATGGGTGGTTGTGAGGTCATCTTGCTTTAAGAAGTGCGCCGGGCAGGTTTGCCGGCGGCGCCCAGAGTGACCACCTTACTGCTGCTTCCTCTCGGACCTGACAGGGTTCGGCGGATTCTGCCGCGCCGGTCCCACCCGGACGCGCGCTTATCATACCGCAGGTGTGGCAGTCTGTCAATTCAGGCAGGGTAGATCAGGTAGGTTGCGCTGATGATCAGGAAGATCATCGAAAGCAGAAAAAGCACGCCGGCTGCCACCCAGATACCCAAAAAAGCCAGGAGGTTGCCCACAACCAGCAGGATGATCCAGGCCACCATTAAAGTTGCCACATTGCGCTGGCGATTGACCAATGGCTGATGGGTCTTAACCCACCGTTGCCAGCCGCCAAGCGTACCGGCCAGAGTCAGGAGTGCCAGCAGCAGGGTAATGTGATTTCCGTTCAACCAGGGCAGGTTGACCAGCACAATACCGCAGGTGGCTGTACGGCTGGGCAGGGGAAAACTGCGGAACAGGTGCAGACGCACCAATACCAACCGCCCCCAGGCCGCATCTTCTGCTGAAACAAACCATTCCAGCTGGCGGGTTTCGCGCGGCTGCATTTCAATAATGACACTCTCCTCGCGCATGAGGGTCACAAAGCCGTAACTGACGTGAATACGGGCAGTTTGGCGCAGGATGCGGTCGGTTGGATTTTGCAAACGAATAGAAATCGTTCCGATTTCTTCAGGGGTAATGAATTGCGGGCAGCGCAAATTATTGAGAATCACATCGGCGGAGACGGCAGGATCAAACAGCGATGCTTCCAGATCAGCCCAGGCGCTGCTGCCCCACCAGATTAAACCCGCCAAAAGCCCGGATACGAACAATATAAAAGCCAGAAGAGATGAGAGAGCTTTTGAACGATTCATGGCGGGATAAGTTTACCACGGCTTGTAGCGGAATGGTTTTTGAAGGTCACCCTGATGGACGAATTGTCTTGTGCATCCGATAAAATAACCTCGGAATAGGAAAAACAAAGACACTACCTTAAATGACCATCATGGTTGAAAAGCGTTATTCATGGAAAGGTGCCTTTTTCGAACGATGCAAAACTGACCGTAAAATAATCCCTGCAATGCCTGCCAGCGCGAGCAGAGTTAAGAAGTTTTGAACCTCAAAGATTGAAAACCATCCCAAAAATGGGTTTGAGCGGGTGAGCGGCGCAAAGGGCTGCACATCGGCGTGAACCACGCTATCCAGCAAGACATGGCTGATTGCACCGCTCATCGCCCCCAGCCAAACGCCAGGCGGAGAAATTTCTGCTTTTACCACGAACCGGCTCAGATGCAGCCATTGCAAAACCGTTTTCAAAATCCAGAATAGAAAGATGGTAAGGAGAGCTGCGATCAGCGCGCCCGGCAGGGTGTGGAAAAATCGGTGGAGCGGATCCTGCCGGGTGAGGGCGTAGTAAAGCGGTTCAACATCAATGATCACATTGGCGGCACAAAAAGCCAGCAGCCCAAAACGCTGCGGTGCCGCCGCTTTGGCTGCCAGACCTGCTCCAAAGTGGAAAGGGGTTACCGGCATGGCAGGATTACCCGATGACCTGTACCTTGGTGCCGCCCGGCATGGAGATGGTCATTTCGCCTACATCGTAGGGAATGTGCGGTTCCGACCAGCGGAAAATCCACTTGGCATCATCCGGAGCGGCGTTGATGCAGCCGCGTGAACGAGGGGTGCCGAAATCGTTGTGCCAGAAGGTAGAATGAATTGCCTCGCCATTGCCGGAAAACAGGATTGTCCAGGCAATGCCCGGTAGATCCCAGCCGCTGCCGCTGACTCCCCCGCTCATATGGTGAGAGATTAACTTACGCCAGGTGGGCATGGTTCCAACCGGCGTTGACCATTTGTCGGTGGGATTGCCGTCCTTATCGAACTTAGCACCGGATGAAATGCGGCAGGTGTACACCTCGCGATTGCCTTCATAACAGGAGAGCATCTGGTAGTTCAAATTAACCACGATGCGTTTGTCCTCCGCATCCGGATGGATGGGTTCAATCTCCTCGCGCGTCAGTGGTCGGAAGCCGAAAGCCGGCGCCCAGAGGATATCACCATAACCATACTTCTGCGTGACCCGGTAATACACCTCGCCATCGCTGCCGGTGCGCAGGTCGTCAATCCAAAAAATTTGACTGTAATACAGACGCGGGAATTGAGCTTCTCTCAGCCATGGGGCGCGGGCTGGCGGGTTGTGGAGGGTGACATCCAGATAGGGAACGGTAACCTCAGCCCACATACCCCTGCCCAGCGGGCCGGTGGGTAATTCGCTGACCGGCTGATTGGGTAAATAGCGCACCGGTTGGAGGCGTGGGGCGTAAATGTAGCCTTCGGGGGTTTCCACCCAGCGCCGGCTGAGGGTCAGGCCGGGCGGTTCACCAACCACCTCACGCAGCCATATAACAATATGGTCATCATAAATGGTTTTCAACTGCTGGCTGTCGGCAGAGGGCTTTGACCAGATGGAAACTCGACCGGAGGTAACCCGCCCAAGGCGCTCGGCATCCGGCCATTCCTGCAAAAGCCGCTGCCACGCCAATTTTGGCTGAAAAGCCAGTCCACCCAGCGCGGCTAAACCCAGTTTCAAAAACTGCCGGCGGGAGAGGGAATTTTTGTGGTTCATCGGTTCACTTTCACTCATCTTAAGACAAATAAGACGATGCCTCCCAAAATAAATAAGGCGAGCGCTGCCCACAACCAGAGCGGCGTACCTTCTTCCCGCATCACTGGCGGAAAGGAGTAATCCGACATATTTTGAGGGGAGGATTGACTTGTATTCACCGATGAAAGAGGGAACAATTCGTTTTCTTCCTCATCATCTTCTTCCCCCTCAATTTCGAGGCGGATGCTTTCAATAAAAGCCTCACTGCCTTCGCCAAACAGGTTGTCCAGTTCCTGATAGGCTGCTCGTCGTACGGGTTCGTCTTCCTCGTAAAGCGCAATTTCTGCCAGTGTGCGCAGCGCGCTCATCTCCTTAAAACGGCTCAGCGCGCGTACCGCTTTCAGGCGCAGGTTAAGGCTGGGTTCATGATTGAGAATGAACAATAACCCATCCAGTGTCCTGCGCTCCTCGGCAGTCAGTCCTCTCTCCGGCGAGGGGGTGGTTTCGGACAAAAAATCATCCATGCTGTAATTGTACCCCAGCACAACACCTGTTCTGAGCGGTGTTGCGCCAATTTACCAAAAACGGATTAACCTCAACCCCAGCCATGCCAGACCGCCTAAAGCAAGCGGGTAAATCACAAAAAGGAATAAATGGCTTATAATCGGGGTCTGGCGCAGCGCCGGCAGCCAGCCTTGTTGAGCGATCTTCGCTAAAAAAGTGTACCAGGTTGCCAATCCGAGCAAGCCGGCCAATCCGTTTAGAATGATTGCCCCGATCAAAACAATCCAACCGATTAACAGAATTTTGAGGATCATCACAGGTTTATTGTAAAGGGAAAAGATGAAAACGATATTAATCCTTGCCATGCACGGCTCACCGCCAAATGATTTTCCCAAACGTGAATTGGGTGAGTTTTTCGCCTTGCATGCCCGCTTTGAAACCGCGCCGACCAGCATGGATGAAGCCAGCCGAAGCCGCTACGCAGAACTGGATCAAAAGATGCGCCGATGGCCGCGAACAGCCGAGAATGACCCGTTTCACGCTGCAAGCCTTTCGCTCGCCCATTTGCTCAGCAGAGAAAGCGGTCTGGAAACACGGGTGTGCTTCAACGAATTTTGTGCGCCCACGCTGGAAGAAGGTGTGGAGCAGGCAGTCAAAGACGGGTTTGAGCGTGTCATTGTGGTTACCCCGATGATGACACGCGGCGGCGAGCATGCCGAAGTTGAAATTCCCGCCCAGATTCAACATCTACAATCTGAATACCCCGACCTTCATTTGATTTACGCCTGGCCGTTTGAAGAAAGGGAAATTGCCCGGTTTTTAGCAGCTCAAGTCCGGCGATTTTTGGAATAGGGTTTGTGGTTCAATTGGGGCTGACTGGATTCTGCAGCCAGTTCAGCAGCGAATCAGGCGGGTCGCTTTTGCAAAAGACAGCGTTAACCTGCTCAATCCAGGCCTCTTTTCCGGTAATTTGTCCGCTGCACAGGGCGGCAATCATCAGGTTGGGGCACAACAATTTGAGAGTTTCCAGCAATTCGCGCAGGCTGCGGTCATCCCGACAGGGTTTCAAGCCTTCCAATTCGGTATCCAGCAGCAGCACTTCCGGACAGTATTGGGTGGTGAGATTCAAGAGACGCACCACGTTATCCGCTTCGGCAAGCAGTTGATGACCGGGCTGATGCTCGAGAATCAGCCGTAATGCCGTGCAAACTTCGGGGTTGTCATCTGCCAGTAAAATTCTCATTGGATTACTTTCACCATTTCGATATTTCCAACCGGCAGCCAATCATCCATGTTGTTGAATGCACTGC
The DNA here is from genome assembly GCF_053501535.1 of Bellilinea sp. NCBI lineage: Bacteria > Bacillati > Chloroflexota > Anaerolineae > Anaerolineales > Anaerolineaceae > Bellilinea > Bellilinea sp. The sequence goes on from NZ_JBRCOK010000064.1 coordinate 15,157, forward strand.
GGTTGAATTTGAATGGTTGAATTTCCTGCAAGGAATCAATTTCAATCAGTACCAAATATCTTTTACCGCCCCAGCGGTTGACCTGCTTCTCCGAGAGGTTGAGTTGGACTTGATGATCTTTTAGAATTTCCAATGAAAGTTGCCGGCTGACCGGGCCGAATTGGTTGACCTGTTTTGCCAGTGCTGAGGCGAGAATCAACCCCTCACCATTATTTCGAGCGAAGAACAAACGATCTCCGTTCGCAACGCGGTCGTAGGGTATTTTTCGGCCACTGGCAGAACGCACAATCATCGTCTTCGCGCCATTCAATAATTGTTCCATCTCTTGCGATTTTGTATCCACATACACGATGTGATCCATGACATTTTCCTCAAGTCAATCGTTATATTTTGTTCAGGTTCAGTGTATCGAATCATGCGATATTAATCACCTGCGAGGAGTGGGATTTCTACCTGCCCGGTGGATGGAACTTTTCTTAGCCGAAAGGATAGGACGGATTAAAAAATCCCCTTACTGCAGCCCATAATAGACGGCCAGAAAGGGGTGAACGGCGAGGGTCTTAGGAATTCAGATTTTATGCTTTAGAGCCAGCGAGACGGCCTCAGTGCGGGTAGTGACTCCCAGTTTGGAAAGAATGCTGCTGACGTGCGATTTGGCGGTGGAAAGGCTGACAACCAGCCGCTCGGCAATTTGCTGATTGTTCAAACCCTCCACCATCAGCGCCAGCACTTCTCTTTCGCGTTCGGTCAAATCATCCCCCAATTTACGTTGATGAGGTCGAGATGCCTCAATCAGTACTTCAGCGGCTTCCGGCGCAAGGGTGGGCTTGCCTTCAAACGCCAGCCGGATGGCACGTGCCAGTTCATCGGCGGACAGGTCTTTGAGCAGATAGCCGATTGCGCCTGCTTCCAGCGCGCCTTTGACCAGTTCTTCATCCTTGAAACTGGTCAGGGCAATGACTTGAGTCTTTGGGAACTTCTCTTTGATACGGCGGGTGGCAGCTGCGCCATCCAGTACCGGCATCATCAAATCCATCAGCACCACATCCGGTCGGTGCTGGTTGACCAGTGCAATGGCCTGTTCACCGTTGCGGGCCTCTCCAACCAGCTCGAAATCTTCGTAAATGCTCAAAAAGGATTTCAAACCGTTGCGGACAACACTGTGATCATCGCAGAGCAGTATGCGGATTTTTTTATCAGCGGTCATCGGGTTTCCTCCCTAATTGGTTTGAATATCAGTAGACTGCCAGTAGAGGGTGATGGTTGTCCCATTTCCCGGTTGGCTCTCCACAGAAAATTGAGCGCCTGCCTGTAAGGCCCTCTCACGCATGATACCCAACCCAAAATGATCGGGTTTGAGTTTTTGAAGGTCAAAACCGATGCCATCATCCCGGACAGTTAATTGCAGCCCATCTTCAGTGTAGATCAGGCTCAGCCATGCCTGAGTGGCTTCGGCATGCTTGGCAATGTTGTGCAGGGCTTCCTGAGCCACACGGTAAAAGGCAACTTTGACATCCAGCGGCAGAGGGCGGTTGCCTTCAATGGTCAAAGAGAGGGGAATGCGCGCGCGTGCGATGAAGGCGTTACCCAAATGGCGAATCAGATCGTTTAATTCGGCTTCCTGCATGGCAGTTGGCCGCAACTCCACCAGCAGCGTGCGCATCTCCGCCAGAGCGCCGCGGGTTAATTCGCGTAGCTCTTCCAGTTTTTTCTGACCTTCCTGCGGATTTTTCTCCCAAATGCGGGGCAGCACTTCGGCAGTCAGGGTGGTGGAGAACAGGGTTTGGGTGACGGCATCATGCAGGTCTCGTGCCAGCCGGCTGCGTTCTTCCAGAACGGCGGTTTCTTTAACTTGTTGGATAAGACGGGCATTTTCAATTGCCAGCGAAGCCTGGTCGGCATAGGTAACGGCCAGATCTATCTCTTCCGGTGAAAAGTTGCGGGGTTTGGCATAATACAGGGCAAGCCCGCCGTAAATTTGGGATTTGATCACCATCGGTACCGCCAGAACAGCACCATAACGATCCGGAAACTGTTGTAATTTAGAAACCAACCGGGAATCCAGTTGAATGGTTTCGCCCTCTGAGGAATGTACCGTGTTTCCGGAAAACACTGCCGTCGTGTCGTTGACCTGAACCGGAGTACGGGTCAGAACTGCTTTACCTAAGGCGCCCTGTCCGAGAGGTAAATGTATGGAGGCAATGTATTCCGGAGAAAGCCCAACTGAAGCCTCAGGAATAAGCAACTTCTTGTCCGCATCGAGACGGTGAACGGCTACAGCCTTTGCCTCTAACAGTTGCTGAGCCTGAGTGACGATGACATTCAGGACTTCATCGAGGGGGCGTTCGGTATTCAGGATTGAAAGAATTTCGCGCAGGCTTTCTGCTACCCGGCGACGGCGTTCCGCAACCTGAAAGAGACGGGCATTTTCGATTGCCAGCGCAGTTTGATCGGAAAGTATGCGCGCCAGCTGGATGTCTTCTTCACTGAATTTACGCGGCTGGGCAAAATGGAAGGTGATTGCGCCAAAAATCTGCCCACGGATGAAAAGCGGTGTTTTCAACAGGCTATGATAATGCCTGGCGGTTGCTGCAAGACCGGCAGCCAGTAACGGGTCTTGGGCTGAATCCTCCCGTGCCAGCCGGGGTGTGTACACAGCTGGAATGTCCTCAATGATCACCACATCGCCGTCCATGAGGGCCTGATCCGTCAACCCCTGATAGAAAGGGGTTTCCGAAATGATGTCAAAGTCGGCAGGCAGGTCACACTGGGCAACCGTGCGCACGCGGTTTTCTTCCACAAAGGTTTGCCGAATCATGGTCGAATCAGCCTGCAGCCATTCTTTTGCCTGACGGGCAATGACTTGCAGGATTTCGCTCAGCGGCTGATTAGAATTGATCAGGCGCAGAATTTCGCGCAAGCCTTCGGCAACCGCCTGACGACGTACCGACTCCTGCAGGGTGACCTGATCGGTCAGGTCAATGATCATGCCGTCGAAATGGGTAACGCGGCCGCTTGCATCGCGCTGCGGATTGGAAATGGTTTGAATCCATACCCAATCTTTTTTCTGCCGGTGAAAGACGCGGGTGATCTGGTTGTAGGGTTCACCGAATTGAGTCGAGCGGCGGTTGGCCTCGCGCACACGAGGCAAATCCTCCGGATGAATATTCTCGAACCAATTCTCAAAACGGGTTGGATCAACAATCCCGACAATTTCCTTAAGCGATGGGCTGACAAATACCACTTTACCGCCGAATGGTTTACGCGGGTCGAGTTCAATACGGTAAAGGGCAAAACGGCGGGCATTTTCCACCAGCGACTTCAACGCCTTCTGCGTTTCCCGTTCAGTTTCCTGGGTCAGTCCCTGCTCAGTGGCCTCACTGAGGATACTTACAATGCCAATTACCTGTTCGTCTTGAAAAATGGGAGCAATCACAGCATCCCAGTAAGAAAGCATTCCGCCGTTTTCAACGGGGAAGGCATTCACCTGCAGGGTCTTGCCTCTGAAGACCTCATCAAGTGAAAGATCGAAGAAGCCGCGCTGCCCGGGTCTAAAATCCGGCAGGCACACACCGGGTTTTAACTCGTCCGGGGTAAGGGAGGTATAACGTTCAGCCATCAGAGCAAAAGTGGGGTTACAGCGCACCAGCCGAAAGCGGGCATCGAAGATGGCAACACCGATGGGGATTTGGGAAAAAACCAGCTCCAGCAGAGTTGGGGAAAGCGATTCCAGAGGATTGGGGCCGGTAGAAGGACGGGTTTTCATTTCAGGTTGAAAATAAAGGACAATCCAGTCAACTTAATCATAACATTGCTTGAATTATTTTCGCCCAAAATCTGCTGGTATTTGTCCCCAGTTCTCGGTATCCCATTTCAGGAGAGGATTTTCAAAAGAATTTTCGTTCAACCACATTTCGGCGCGGTCAATTAAATCAAATAAAGGTGCGTTTCGGTCGTCTTTCTTAAGTTTGGTTTTGCATTTCTTGTCTTTTATCCATTGGAGCGCGATTTCAGAGTCGGTGTAGATTGGACTGGTGATGCCCTTTTTCTTAAGGAGCGCCAGCGCGTGGACAATTGCCAGAAATTCACCGATGTTGTTGGTGCCGTTTTCGAATGGACCTTGATGGAACAGTTCTTTGCCGCTGGTGGTGTGCACACAGCGGTATTCCAAAAGACCGGGATTGCCGCTGCAGGCGGCATCCACACAATAACTATCTGCAATCGGCGGCGGGACTACCAGAGCGGCCTGCGAGAAACGGCTGGCTTGAAAACTTTTCCGTGAAGGAAACCTCAAAGCAGCCTGAGCTGCTTTGAGGTTTCCAAAAGAGAGAAATTCCGCATTTGGGAAGCCCTTAACGGCTGCCTCGCAATCTTGCCAGCTGTCAAAGATACCGGTTTTGCGTCCTTTCCAGACGACGTAAAAGGTTTTTTTCGACATTTCTTAGGATTATACTGGAAATGTTCATATTAAACTTCCATTCCAGTATTTATAAATGGCATACGCCAAAAACAGAACCACCAGGAGATAACTGCCTAACTTGCGGTTTTGAAGGGTGATGGAAGGGCCGCGTTGAAATTGAAGAAGGGTAGCAAAAACGCCGGTGATTAAGCCTGCTACCGGTAAAAAACCACCAAATGCCGCCGGGGTTAAACCATAGACAAACCCCTGAAAGGCGTGCAGCATTCCGTTCGGTTGAGCAGAACCGCCCAAAAATCGAAATACGACGTAAATGAGGGGTGTGAAAATTGCAGTGATGATGAGCATTTCAAGAATGATCAGGCCCATTGCCACCGGATAAGAAAACCAGCCCATTTGGGGTAAGAGGGTGTCTTTCCAATAGGGGAAAACATCCATTTGTGCGCCGAGTGATGAGTTGAGCGGCGTTGCGCCATTTACCCCAAAACTCCATGCGATGACCGAGCCAAGCGACAACCAGACTGCAAGCAAAGTCCAATGAATCAGGGGCATTTTCCAACTCGTTGAGAGACGAATTTGTTCAAAGAATTCATCTGGGGTGAGCATGATTTTATAGAATGGCATCAGAATGGTTTTCATCATGAACCTATCAGGCAAGATATTCTGATGTAAAGGCGGAGATTGAAGATTGACTGCCAGTCTTTAGGCATTCCCTTAATGCGGTTTCTAACACCTGCTGGAATAAAGCAGCTTTCAGGAAGACATCCTTATGGATGAAGCCGCCTGCTACCCGGTATTGTTTGTATTGCGGAAAGCGCTCCAAATATTCAGGCAGCAATTGACTGCCCCAAACTTCGTCTTTCTCGCCAATAATCTGAATCACGGGAATATCAAGCCGGATATTCTCATCCAGTCCGGCCTGGGATTCATCCAGCGTGGCTTCCAGCGCATATTGAAAAGATTTTTTGTATGATTTGGGGGTGCGCTTAAGCCCTTCCAGATAAGCCTTTACCAGTTCGCGCTGGCTGGTTGCATCGTAAGCAGGATCGAAATCGGTATAGGCCGGCGGCAGCTTGCCTAAATACATTGCAGAAGTAAGGTTGAGGATTAATTTGAGCAGTCCGGTTTTCAGCAGAAAACGTGCAATTCCATTGTTAGAACTGAGAGTTGGCGAAGAAGCCACCAAAACAACTCGCTCAATGCGAGGATCAATGGCAGCCAGATCCAGGGCAATCGGCCCACCGTAAGATACCCCCATGGCTGTGATCGGTTGGTTTAAACCTAACAAATCCAGCAGCCGGCGCATATCGTGCGCATGATCACGCACCGAGAATTTTTGAGGGAGGGGGGAACTGCCGCCATCGCCGCGCCGGTCAGGCAGGATGATCATGTCAAAAAAGCCTTTGTCAATTAAGTGGCGGGAGGGGCGTTCGATGAGGGTGTGGTTGCCACCATTTCCCCCGCCATGAATATAAATTGCCGCTCGTCGAGGATTGGGAGAGGATTGAAGCACCTTTACAAACATACTGGCATCAGGTTCAATGGTAATGGTCTTGGTTTCGGTCCGAATGTTGGCGTTGGTAACTCTGGCAAGCATATTTACTCCACTGATTTTTTTAATTGTTTTGTAACATCCGAGAGTATAAGCACGAAAACTTTGTAATTCATCAACCAAAAGAGAAAGTGAAAGTCATTCTCTAGGTGGATTTTTTAGCCCTCCATTGGATGGGGGAAGGGATTCCATCCATTGATCTCTGGCTTTAAGTTCGCATTCGAATAGTTTGCTTTTTACATCGAGCAGGAAGAATTTTGATGCCCAATCCGAATACTGGAATGATCTTTCAGCTGGTTTGACGTCTGCAAATTTTTCTCATCTGCTGGTTTTCCCGGTTCAGCAAGAAGGCTCATTCTGCGCCGGTGATATGACTTCTCCCTGAAATCCGTTGAATAAAGTGTGACTTGAAGCACATTACAGGTCGTTTAAGAATGGATATACTGCGATGGAGGATTAATTTTTTCAGAGGACTTAATAATGAATGCTTTACTCGTTTATCCGCAATTTCCCGATACGTTTTGGTCTTTCAGACACGCTTTAAAGTTCATTCGAAAAAAAGCATCCTCGCCGCCGCTGGGATTGGTCACCATTGCGGCGCTTCTTCCGCCAGCCTGGGAGAAACGCATTATTGACCTCAACACCAACCACCTTGATGATGAGGATATTGCCTGGGCGGACATGGTGTTCGTTTCAGCGATGGTGGTGCAAAGAGATTCTGCCTATGACGTGATTCACCGCTGTAAACTGGCCGGAAAAACGGTTGTGGCGGGTGGGCCGCTCTTTTTGGGTGAATGGGACAAGTTTGGCGAAGTGGATCATTTTGTGCTTAACGAAGGTGAGCTGACCTTACCGCTCTTTTTGCAGGATTTAGAGAAGGGTTCTCTTCAACGCGTGTATGCCAGTGAGGAATTTGCGGATATGACCCAATCGCCTGTCCCGTTATGGGAGCTGGTGGATACCCGCTATTATGATTCGCTCAGTATTCAGTATTCGCGCGGCTGCCCGTTCAACTGTGATTTTTGTAATGTAACGGCAATGCTGGGACACCGTCCGCGAACCAAAACGGCTGCTCAAATCATTGCCGAGCTGGATAAGATGTACGCGCTGGGTTGGCGCAGAAATATCTTTTTTGTGGATGACAATTTCATCGGTAACCGTAAGGAGCTCAAAGAAGAAATTCTACCGGCGCTCATTCGCTGGCGAAAGGGAAAGAAAGGCTGTTACTTCATTACCGAGGCTTCCATCAATTTGGCAGATGACCCGGAATTGATGAAGATGATGGTTGATGCCGGTTTTACCTCGGTTTTTGTAGGTATTGAAACGCCGGCGGAAGAAAGTCTGGCGGAATGCCACAAAGGACAGAACTTGCGCCGCAATCTGGTGGAAAGTGTACAACGCCTGCAGCGGTTTGGCTTGCAGGTCATGGGAGGCTTTATTGTCGGCTTTGACAGTGACCGTCCCACTATCTTTCAACAGCAGCTGGAATTTATCCAGAAAAGCGGGATTATTACGGCAATGGTGGGAATGCTGCAGGCACCTTATGGCACGCGGCTTTATGAGCGCATGGAAAGAGAGGGCCGCTTGTTGCAGGATATGACCGGTAACAACACAGACGGTTCGACCAATATTCTTCCGAAAATGGGATTTGAAACCTTACGCAAGGGATATCAACAGTTGATGGATGAATTATACAGCCCGCATAACTTTTACCAGCGCGTGCGGAATTTTCTTGAGATGTACAATCCCCCGCGCCTGAATGTTGCGATTCATTTTGAGGAAATTTATGCATTTTTCTCTTCGATATGGCGTTTGGGGATTACCGGGAAGGAAAGAAGGGAATACTGGCGGTTGTTTTTCTGGACGCTGTTCAGGTATCCGCGCAAATTTGCGCTGGCAATTACCTTTGCCATCTACGGTTACCACTTTCGACAGGTCAATGGCAGCAGTTAAGCATCCGGTATAGCCCGGTAACCCAGCCGCTGTATTTCGTTCAGAATGCTCTCTTCGGTGATTTGATCGTCAAAAAATTCAATTATTAAAGTCGCCCGATGATAACTGGCTTCGGCTTTGATTACTCCTGCCAGGCGGTCTTCAATGCTCTCCAATTTCATTGCACAATTGGGACATTGCATGTCGGTTATTTTGAGGGAAAGTTTCTTTTTCATGGGACTATACATCCTCAAATATGATCACGCCGCCGTACATCCCCATTGAGCAGGTATAAACCAGCCGCGTTCCGCTTTTTTGCGGGGGAATTTCAATTTCCATCCTCCCGGTGGGTTTCAATAATTCCTGAATTCCCAAAGAAGGCACCGTAAAGGCTAACGAACAGGAATAAACATCCTTGGAGATTAACCGCAAGCGGGTGGGCACATCCGCTCGGGCATGAATGAGTGCGGGTTCATAACCTTCATTACGTACCCGGATGGTAATCAGCTGGGTGTCGGAGTTCTCGCTGGAAAGATCGCTTTCAAATTGGACTAACGAGGGAGTCGGGTTGGTGTTGATGGTTTGGTTAAACCAACGGGTGATTGAGATGGGCGAGCCTGCCAGAGCGATTCCACTGTCAATGGTAACAATTGCCAGTATCAAAACGATGACAGCAACGAAGCGAAGGAAGTACTTTTCCAAACGAGCACCAATTTGAGTGGTAAAGTAAGCCACAGCAAAGAAGAGCGGTGAAGTACCCAAAGTAAAGGCAAACATCAGTGCCGCACTTTCTATGGGATTAGCAGTAGCCAGGGCGGCAGCCATCATAACCTGAGTGACTCCACAGGGGATCAAGATGGTGAAGGCTCCAAGAAAGGCAGGGGTTAACCAGGAGGATTCGGAAGTCTGATTGGCTTTTCGGCGCAGCCAGCGGCGGAGAAATGCGGGCGGTTCAATGACAAAAAAACGAAAAATGGGGTGAACATTCAACATGCGTAAGGCAGAGCCGAGCATGAAAATGCCAATTCCGATCAACAGAACGGCGCGGCTGATTGGGGAAAGCTGGAATAATTGCCCTGCCAGACCGAGCAAAAAGCCCAGGCCGGTATAGGCAATCAACTTCGCAAGTAAAAAAATCAGAATCGGACGCGCCAGTTGAGGGTGTGCCTGTCGGTTTGGATGCTTTTTGCGCTGTTTTTGAGGCGTCTGTTGAATGTTTTTTTCTATCTGGTTGGCAAGCGAGCTGGCTAACAAACCGCCCTGCACAGCCAGACAACTTAATCCGCCGGTGGTCAAACCTGTGATAAAGGCAAGCAGAATGTTGGTCATTAAATCTACCTGAAATTCGATTTGATGAAGAATGTGGAAACAATATACCACAAATAAGGAATTTTTTGTCCGATTTTTAGTTTTAAGAATATCACCCCCTGATGGGGGCGGGCGGGCGAAGATTATGCTGGCGGGGAGGGCGGGAT
>NZ_JBRCOK010000065.1:0-30282 GCF_053501535.1 Bellilinea sp.
GTCCCCTAATTCAAATACGGGTTATTGTCGGCTTCATCCTGAACTGTCGTTTCTTCACCATGACCGGGCAGCAGACGGGTTTCCGGCGGGAGTGTGAGCACCTGCTGGTAAATGGACTTCAGTAATTGGGTGCTGCTGCCGCCGGGCAAATCGGTGCGGCCAACCCCATTTTGGAAAATCAAATCGCCAACAATGGCGGCATTGGCCTGCGGGGCGTAAAAAATCACATGTCCGCGGCTGTGACCGGGGGTGTGGCGTACTTCTACCTCTTCCTCTCCCACCCGTAAAATTTGGCCGTGCTCAAAAAACAGGCTCGGCTGCGGCATTTCCGGCATTTGAATGCCAAACATGCCTGCCCCACCGCCGGTCAGGTAAAGTTCCAGATCGTCGCGGTGAATGCCAATCGGCAGCGGCGGTGAACTGAGCTGAGAAAACAGTTTTGCACCGACTATGTGATCGAAGTGGGCGTGGGTGAGCCAGACCTGGGTCAGGTGTAACTTGCGTTCCAGAATCACTTGAAGAACCTGCTGGCTGTCAAAGGTGGGGTCAATGATGACGGCTTCGTTGGTGGTTGTGTCCACCAGCAAATAGGTGTTGTTGTCCAACGGTCCTAGGGAGAAAGTAAGGATTTCCAGTGTCAAAGATTTGCTCCTGAAATTTTATCGTGACTCAGAATAGTGCTGAATGAACTGCAAGGCGCGTTCAAAAACCAGGTGACGATCCGGCTCGCGTACCACCACATGCCCACTGTTTTCAACCCACAGGATTTCTTTGGCAGAGCTGCCGAGTGCAGTGAAGATTTTTTCGGCATTGGAGGGCAGCACGCCGCGGTCGGCGCGGGAGTGGATGATCAAAACCGGCCGCTTGACCTGAGGCAGTAACTGGCGGAGTTCTGCCAGCAAATCGCGCAATTCGGCAATCGAAGCGGTTGGATAGTAGGGATATTCAAGGTGATCAACGGCAGCCTGCGGGTTGCGCCAGTCAGGGCTGCCTTTGGGTACGCGCGGTTGAACATAGCGGAATAAGCGAATGAAGTTCAACCGCCAATCGGGTGGCAACTCATAAGGCGCAGAAATTGAGATGACTCCCTCAACCGGCAAATAAGATGCTGCGTACAGACTGAGCGCACCCCCCAGCGAGAGACCACTGATAAAGATTTTTGTACAGGAATGGCGCAACAGATGAAAACCGTCCTCCAAACTGGCCAGCCAGTCCTGCCAGCGAGTGCGTTCCAGGCTGGCGGGGGTGGTGGCGTGCCCGCTCAGGCGGATACCCAGCACCGTGATACCCTGCTCAACCAGGAATTCCCCCATCCAGCGCATTTCCTTGGGGGTTCCGGTCAGTCCATGCACCAGCAAACAGCCGGTTTCACCGGCGGGGAAAAAGAATGGTTCAGCACCTGACATGAGTTGAGGATCGTTCATGGTTGATTACAAAATCAGCAATTCTCGTGGTAAGGTGGTGAGGGATTCACAACCATCAGGGGTTACAACCATGTCATCTTCAATCCGCACTCCGCCTTTGCCCGGCAGATAAATGCCCGGCTCAACCGTATAGACCATGCCATTTTCGAGCGAAAGCGGGTTTTCGGCATACAGATAAGGCGGCTCGTGACTTTCCATACCCAGTCCATGCCCGGTGCGGTGAATGAAATATGTGCCGTAGCCAGCCTGCTCAATCACCTGACGGGCAGCCCGGTCAATTGCGCCGGCCGGTAAGCCCGGTTTACCGGCCAGGCGTCCCTGCTGATTGGCCTGCAGCACCACCTTGTAGATTTGGCGCAGTTCTTCGTCTGGCTCACCCAGCGCCAGGGTACGGGTGATGTCGGAAAAGTAATCCTCGTATGCAGCGCCCCAATCAAACAGCACCAGTTCGCCGGGTTTTAAGGGGGTATCACCCGGTACGGCATGTGGATTGGCACTGTTGGCAGCAAATGCCACAATGGGAGAAAAGGGCAGCTCGGGTGCGGAACCGCAGCGAAGTAATGCAACGGTCAGTTCGGCGGCCAGTTCCCGCTCGGTGATGCCCGCTTTAATCAGCGGAAGGGTTTGTTCAAAAGCCTGCTCGGCAATCAGCACGGCGCGGCGCATGGCAGCCAGCTCCTGCTCATCCTTACGCAGGCGCAAGACACTCAAGGCCGGCTCAGCCGAGACCAGCCGCACATCCCGCGCCGAACTGTTAATGAACTGCCATTCCAGGAAGCGAAAGCGGGTCGGTTCTACCCCAATCACTTTCCCCTGTAACCGACAGATTTGGGCAGCTTCCTGAAAGGATTTTTCCCAATCGGCGGGGTTATCCCCAAAGGGAATCAAGGTGAGGGGAATTTTAGATTGGCGCGCTTTTTCTGCTTCCAGTTCCGGCAAAATCAAAAGGGGCGGGTGGGGAGGAGCAATGATCAGGGTGGTGGGACGTTCGCTCAAATGAAAGTGCAGGCCGGTTAAATAAACCAGAGATGGGCTGGGGTTGAGCGCTACAGCGTCCAGACTGGCAGCATTCATCAGTGCAATCAGACGGGTCAGGCGGTCAGTAGTCACAGTGTACCTCCTGAGCAAATTATAATCCAACCCCTGCTGAAAGCCCCTCCAGCAAGGGTGGTCAAATTACTCACCCATTCTCAAGAGGATTGGTCTTCTCGCGCCTGCAAATCGGCCCGCCCAATTTTGCCGGTGGGGGTCATCGGCATTTGGGCGATGATTTCAATCGAACGAAGGGTATTTTCATCTCCCAAAATGGCAGAGCAGTGCTCCATCAATTCCTGCGGGGTTGTAACCGCCTCAGGATACAGTTCAACCACGGCTTTGGGTACCTGCCCGGCTGCCGCATCTTTTTTGGCGATGACACAGGCGTAACGCACGGCTGGGTGGCGCAGCAGGGCTTCTTCCAGCGGGCGGGGGAAGATGACCCTGCCGTGCATGATGATGCGTTCGCTCCAGCGTCCCACCAGGCGGATATAACCGTCCTCATCCATCACGCCCATATCGCCGGTGTGCAGCCAGCCGTTACGCAAGGCTTCGGCGGTCTTTTCCGGCAGGTTGTGGTATCCAATCATTACCCCGCCGCGGATAAGAATCTCTCCCGGTGTTCCAATCGGTACCTCGTTATCCTGTTCATCGGCTATTCGCACTTCGCGATCGGGCAGTTCCGGGCCAATGGCCTTGAATTTTTCGCCCTGTTCGGGGCGCGGGTAACCCAGGGCGACAAAACCACCCAGCTCGGATTGTCCATAGGATTCGACCAGTGGAGCCCCCAGTTCCTCCTGATAGGCCATTTTCAATTCGGGGGGTACCGGCGCGCCGCCCGAAACCACAAAGCGCAGCGCAGCCGGCTTGCGACCCATCTTACGACAGTGCAGCAGCAAGTCGTTCAGCAGCAATGGGTTCGCGACCATAAAAGTAACGCCGCGCTGTTCCATTTCGTTCCACGCAGTTTCGGGATCCCAACGGGTACGCACACCAATAAATACGCCACGGTGAATCCCGGGTAGTAAATTGGCCACCAGATGATAGGAACTGGCCAGCGAGGTCGGTCCAAAGGAAACATCCTCTCTGGTCAATTGCAACCGCTCGGCGATGCAGTGGGTTGCGCGTGCAGTGTATCCGTGAGCGAGAATGGCGCCCTTGGGTTTGCCGGAAGAACCGGAGGTATAGGAAAGATGCGCCGCATCTTCACCATCTACTTTGACTGCCGGCGGTTTCAGGTCGGCGGCAACCATCGCATTCCAGTCCAGTGAACCGGGACGTTCCCCATCCAGGCAGATGTAATGACGGATGGAGGGCATCTGCGGGCGGTTGCGTTCAACCACTTCATGCAGGTCGCCGGTGTAGATCAAAACGGTTGGTGTCGAATCCTGAACGAACCATGCCAGATTTTGGGCTTGCAGAACGTTGATATGGTCCGACACAGCGCCTAATTTCCAGGCGCCAAACATGGCCATGACATAATCCAGTCCATTATGGGCAAAAATTCCGACGCGGTCACCCTTCTTCACCCCAAGGTTTGCCAGTCCACCGGCAACCGCATCGCTGAGCTGCTCACCTTGCGCATAGGTAATTGAACGATTGCGGTCGCTCCAGTACAGGAAGGGATGTTCCGGCAGGCGCCATGCCGTACGGCGGAGCATGTCGTTGAATGTTAAAAAACTCATTTTAACCTCCGTAATTGAAATGGAATAAATCGCGGTTGAGCCGCCCAACCGTTTGATAATAAAGATTTCTTTATGGCTTAATTAGAAATATGCGGGGGAAGATATGGATAGTGTAACGAATTTGAGGTGTGGATTACAAGTATTAAAATTTATTTAATCATTCAATTGAGGAATTTCTTTTCAACGGTGTAAGGTATGGTTTCACCCGGTAAGAAAAAATTTTTGTTGACAAAAGAAAAACTTCATAGTAAACTTGCGTGCGCTGGCAAGGTAGCTCAGTGGTAGAGCAGGGGACTCATAAGCCCTTGGTCGTGGGTTCGACCCCCACCCTTGCCACCTTTTTTTATTCCTCTTATCCCTGAAAGTTGAAGTAAAATAGCGTAGAGCACTCCCTGTGCTGTACGATTTCATACAGGGGCATTTATTTCCGCTGCCGGAGGTCTTAATTACCATGCAAAGCCCCAATTCCCAACTGGCTGAAGCAATCACAAAAATTCTACTTACGCTCATTTTCCTTGGGGGAGTTTTCTGGTTTGTTACGGTTGGAGCGACCCTTGGCGGCGGAGGAATCGAAAATTTTCGGATTGACTGGCTCGATTTGGTTCTGCTTTCCTTCGCTACCTTTCGGCTGGGACGCCTGATTGCTTTCGACCGCGTCGCGGAACCGTTCCGAGCGCCATTTACTCGAACGGTCAAAGACCTGAGCGGTGCAGGAAGTACGGTTGTGCCGAGAGGGAAGGGGGTGCAGCGCGCTTTAGGGCAGCTGATTTCCTGCCCAATTTGTGCCGGAACGTGGGTGGCAGCCGGCCTGGTGGTTTTGATGTATTACTTTCCGGGACCAACCCATGCTTTTCTGATCATGACGGCAGTTATCGGTGGAGCAGAATTGATCCATAACGCTACCGAAGCCTTTTGCTGGACGGGAACTTTGAACCGTGCCCGCACCGGGCAAATCTTCAATAATCGCTCAGAAGAAGATCAAAACGACCGATAGCTTTTGTAAAAAACAACATTGGCGGGAACTATTTGCCCGCTCTGATCGTCCAGATGTTGCATAATAAATGCAGCATTTTTTTGGATTTCAGGAGTAACTACAATGTTTAAGAAAGTCTTTCCGTTAGTAATGATTTTGAGTGTTCTGGCGGTTTTGCTATCCGCCTGTGGCTTGCTGTTTGGACCAGACGACGGCGGAAAAGATGCCCAGAGCGCTCAGCAGACCGCCGTCATGCAGACGGTTGCGGCTGTGATGACCCAACAGGCATTTGAAACGCTGATTGCTCAGGCAACTCAGATCGCCAGTCAGCAAAGCACACCCACCCCGCAGCAACCCACCGCCGTTGTAACCGAGGTGCAGAACACACCGGTTCAGCCGACTGCGACGATTGTCTTGCCCACAGCGACTGCAACGCCCAAACCTTTGCCCTGCAACGCAGCTTCATTCGTCAAAGATGTAACCATACCCGATGGCACTGAGCTGGTCGGTGGGCAGAAGTTCACCAAAACTTGGCGCCTGAAAAACGTGGGCACCTGCACCTGGACAAAAGATTATGCGCTGGTTTTTGTGGATGGCGCTTCGATGAGCGCACCGGCATCGGTCTCTTTGAAAAGTGATGTGCGTCCGGGCGAGACCGTAGATGTTTCCGTGGATCTGGTTGCTCCGTCCAAAGCCGGAACTTACAAAGCCAACTGGATGCTGCGGGATGCTTCCGGCCGTACCTTTGGGCTAGGTAACAATCAGGATAAACCTTTCTGGGTCAGCATTAAAGTGTCCGGTTACAAAAGCGATGATGTGCCTTCCGCAATCTATCCTCTGGACTTTGTGGCCAGCATTTGTCAGGCCGAGTGGTCGAGCAATGCTGGTAAGGTAGCCCGCCCGTGCGCCAATGTCAGTCAAAGTGAGGCCCAGTGGGCAGCCGTCTTGCTCAATCCTAAGATGGAGGGCGGCCGTCAGGAAAATGAACGGGCGCTTTGGATGCACCTCGCCAACCCGAATGATTGGATGCAAGGGTTCTATCCGGCGCGAAATATTCAAAGTGGAGACCGTTTCAAGGCTTGGGTTGCCTGCCTGGAAGGGAACACGACCTGTGACGTACAGTTCAGTCTGGATTATCGAATTGACAACGGCAACATCGAAAATCTGGGTAAATGGAGTGAAACCCTGGACGGCAAGTGGACGCAAATTGATCTTGACCTGAGCGCTTTTGTGGGAAAGAATGTCCAGTTCATTTTGGGAGTGACCAACAAAAACAGCAAGGGACCGGTGGATGCAGTATGGTTTGTACCGTCAGTCCAGACAATCACCCCATAAAATCTTGAGGTTATCAGCATTAGAAAATCCCCGCCAGTTTTCCACCCGGCGGGGATTTTTCTATCAAGCCGTTGCCAGTTGTTCGGGTTGGGAGAAGGGATCCAGATCCTGCTCCATTTGATGACGGAACTGCTTGGTGTACAGGGAGTAGTACTTGCCGCGCTTACGCAACAACTCGGCATGGCTGCCCATTTCGGCAATTTTTCCTTGCTCAATGACCAGAATACGATTGGCGCGTTTGATTGTGGAAAGACGGTGGGCAATCACGAAACTTGTGCGGCCTTTCATCATAGTTTCCATTCCGCGTTGAATCAACGCCTCGGTCAGGGTATCCACCGAACTGGTGGCTTCGTCCATGATGAATACTTCCGGTTTGGCAAGTACAGCCCGTGCCAGACTGATTAACTGCTTTTGACCAACAGAAAGCAGATTTCCGCCTTCTCCTACTTGTTCGTCATACCCTTTTTTGAGTTTGATGATGAAGTCGTGCGCGCCGGCCAGTTTGGCTGCTTCCACAATTTCTTCATCCGTCGCATCCAGACGGCCGTAACGGATATTCTCGCGGATCGTTCCGGAGAAAAGGTGGGGGGTTTGAAGCACCATGCCAATGCGGGACTGGATGGCATGCAGGGAGTAGTCGCGGTAATCCCTGCCGCCTATGCGGATACTGCCTTTTTTCGGCTCGTAAAAACGGCACAAAAGGTTGACGATGGTGGTCTTGCCGCCACCGGTTTCACCAACCAGCGCAATCGTTTCACCACGTTTGACATACAAGGAGAAATTTTCCAAAACGGGTTTTTGGTCACCGTCATCGTAGTAGAAAGTGACGTTATCAAACTCGATATCGCCCTGAATTGTGCCGGGGTCAAAAGCACCCGGCAGGTCTTTGACATCCGGTACAGCGTCAATCATTGAGAAGATACGTTCACCAGAAGCAATGGCGTGTTGCATTTCAGCAAACACCCGTGCCAGATCCTGGATTGGCCACATCATGAAGGTGACGTACGAAACGAAGGCTTGAATGCCGCCGACAGTCATGCCACCCACCTGTACCTGCCAGCCGCCGTACCAGACGATGGCAGCCAGTGCGATGGCTGAAACCAGCTGGACGCTGGGTAGAAACAAGGCGCTCAACCATGCCGCGCGATAAGAAGAGCGGTACATATCGGCAGTCAGGGCTTTGAATTCTTCCAGATTGGCATCCTCGCGGCACAGCGCTTTTACGACCCGCACGCCGGTGATGTTTTCGTTGAATGCTCCAGTGATTTTTGAGTTCATCTTGCGCACGGTGCGAAATTCACCCAGAATCCGTTTGCGGAATTCATAGGCAATGTAAAACAAGATCGGCAGTATTCCCAGCACAATTAGCGCCAGTTTCCAGTTGATGAACAGCATAAATCCCATGGCGGTGATGATGTTCATCAAGCCCCAGGTAACATCCAGCAATCCCCACGTAACCAGATCAGCAACCCGTTCACTGTCTGAAGTGACACGGGACATGATCCAGCCAACCGGCGTTCGGCTGAAGTAGGAAAGCGAAAGCCCCTGCAGATGGTTGAACATCTTTTGGCGCAGGTCATAACGCACCCGTTCACCTAACACACCGGCAAGGTAAATGAAACCAAATACACCGCTTGCCTGAACAAAACCCAATGAACCGTAGATGATCAACAGACGATATAACTCAGTGCGGTTCTGCGCCAGAATGCCGTCGTCAATAATCAGTTTGCTCAGGTAAGTGAAAACCGAATCCAGCCCACTCACCAGCGCAATGGTGACCAGAAAGCCGACCACCCAGCGCCAGTGCGGGCGCGTCAAGGCCAGAATGCGGCGTAAAGTTTGACCGTTAAATTGGGTCTTAAATTCTTCTTCTTCAAAATATTCAAGCGACACTGGCTATCTCCTTTTCCAGCTCGTCATCAATCCGGGTCTGGATTTCATAAATCTGGCGGTAAATGCCTTCCTGCCGTACCAGGTCATTGTGTTTACCACGCTGGACGATGCGGCCTTTATCCAGCACAAGGATTAAGTCGGCATCCATGATGCTTTGAATGCGGTGAGCAATGATAAAGGTGGTGCGGCCTTTCATTAAGTTTTGCAGGGCTTCGCGTATTTCAGCTTCGGTTTCCGTATCAACTGCGGAGGTGGAGTCATCCAGAATGAGGATGCGCGGATTTTTCAGCAGGGTGCGGGCGATTGCCACCCGTTGTTTTTGACCACCCGACAGGGTAACCCCTTTTTCACCGACAAGTGTGTTATAGCCCTTTTCAAAGGTGAGGATGATGTCGTGGATTGCGGCGGCTTTGGCGGCTGTTTCCACTTCGGACTGGGGCACTTCCCTGCCAACCCCATAGGTGATGTTTTCGCGAATAGTGCGCGAAAAAAGGAAGGGCTCCTGCTCGACGATACCAATCTGTTGACGCAGAAAAAGGCGCGGATAGCGTTTGAGTTCAATGTCATCCAGTAATATTCTTCCTGAGGTATATTCATAAAAGCGTGGCAGCAGATTGACCAGCGTGGTCTTACCTGAACCGGTTGACCCTAACAAGGCAACCACCTGTCCCGGCTCACAGGAGAAGGTAATGTCTTCGAGGGCTGCGTTTCCATCATCATACGCAAAACCAACCTGCTCGAACTCGATTTTACCGAGGATATCGTTTTTGGGTCGGTGCTTGCCGGTCTCCAGTGACTCGCGATCCTGCCTGATGATCTCCATGACGCGGTTGTAAGAAACCATGCCAGTGGAGGTCTGGACGATCAGACGCCCCAGGTTACGCATCGGAAAAATAATCCAGACGATCAAACCGGCATAAGCGAGAAATGTGCCAACGGTGATTTCGCCGTTGATGGCCATTGATGCCCCAACCAGATAACCGACCAGAATCTGGATGTTGCAAATCGTGTCCGAGATCGGCCAAAAGAGGGAATGCATTTTAAGCAGTTTCTTGCCGCGCAGGAATTTCTCCCAGTTATCCCGTTCGAATTTACCGATCTCGTATTCCTGACGGGCAAAGGCTTTGACCACCCGAATACCGGTCAGGTTTTCCTGCAGGGTGGTTGAAAGGACAGCATCCTGGGTCTGGTAGTCCTCATAGGCCTTTGAGATTTTTCGGAAGAAAAACAGGGAAATTCCCACAATCACCGGCACGACCACCACCGAAATCAAAGCCAGTTTGACGTTAAGTTGAAGCAGTGCGATGAAGTTAATCACAAACAGCAAGATAATCCGCCCGATGCCAATAGCCTGATCCGCAAAGAAGCGACGCAGGGCATCCACATCCGAAGTGGAGCGTTGAATCAGCTCGCCGGTTTCCATACGGGAGTGATAGGTAAACGTCAGGCGCTGAATGTGGTCAAAAAGGTAATTGCGCAGGCGGCGGGTAATGCCCTCGGCGGTTTGGGCTGCCAGTTTACCGCTCAGGAATGAAAAACCGCCCTCTACCCCTGCCAGTAAAATGAATCCAATGGCAATTGCCGGAAGGGTAAACGCAGCGCTTCCGGCTACCAGATAGTCATCCACGAAATATCGCAGCAACAGGTAGGTGAGCGTCTTTGCAACCGCCGAAATACCCAAACTTAATGTAGCAGCGATATATAATTTGCGGAAGCCGCGCATCAACCGCCATAATCCCTTAAGACGATTCGGGTGAACAGCGCGCTTCAAGTCATAATTCAAAACAGCATCTGAAACTGCCAATTTAACTTGCCTCCTGTGAGGTTAACGAAAAACAATCACAAAAAAAATGTGAGTTGGTTCAGTATAACGCAAGCCGGTGGATTTGCAATCCTTCCACTGACCATTGAAGCCTGACCAGATGGGTGGGAATTGTAAAATAATCCAGTAAAGATCAAAGGAGTGGCTGACAAACCGGGCAGATAAAACTGCTGGTGCTGCCGGTCTTGATTTTCTGGATTGTGGTCCGGCAGACGGGGCAGGGTTGGCCTTCTTTGTACCCGATCAAAATATCTTCCATGGTGAAAGAGCCGCTCCAACCGTGCAAATCCACCTCATAAAATGCGCCGTTTTTTTCAAGGCTGGCGCGCAAGCAGGTTTGAATGGCATTGGACAGTCTTTCGATTTCTGAATCGGTAAGCGATTTAATGGAACGTAGTGGGTGCAATTGAGCGAGAAACAGAATGTCATGGATGTAGGCGTTACCGATTCCGGCGATCCGGCTTTGATCCAGCAGAAAGGACTTCAAATGTCCTGTCCTCTCCTGGAATAATCTCTTCAGGTCGTTGGTATTCAGATCGAGGGCATTCGGCCCCAGTTTACGGGTCATCTTATGATGTTCCAAATTGTTTTCAGCCACAAAATGGGCGAAACCAAACCACCAGAAATTAATGGCGAGGCAGCTACCATCCGTAAAATCCAGAATAAGGCGGTATTTTTCAGGGAGAGAGGAGCGGGTGACCAGCAGAATTTCGCCGCCCATCCCCAGATTCAAGAGCAGCCAGCCCTGATTGAGGTGCACAAACAACCACTTGCCATGATAGGTGACTTCCTGAATGGAGGAACCGCATAAAGCCGATTGAAACTCCTCCATAGATAGATTCAGGCATTTCGGTTGAACAACTTCAACACCGCTGATCAATTTTCCGCGAAGCTCTGTGTTCATTTGTCGGGCGCGCGAGGCAACTTCCGGTAACTCAGGCAT
The DNA here is from genome assembly GCF_053501535.1 of Bellilinea sp. NCBI lineage: Bacteria > Bacillati > Chloroflexota > Anaerolineae > Anaerolineales > Anaerolineaceae > Bellilinea > Bellilinea sp. The sequence continues at coordinate 11,111 of NZ_JBRCOK010000065.1, forward strand.
GGGTGGATACTCCGGGCAGGGGATAAAGATGCTACCATTATAGCACTTAAGTTCTATGTTTTTGGATGGATTGATCACAATCTTGAAAATAACTTCATTAATCACCCTTCATGGTTAACCAGCCATGCAAAGTAGCCCGGTAGAGCGCGCGCTCAAAGTAAGAGCCTTTCAAGGAGAGGTTATCATAGCCCTTTTCAAGCAGAACTTCCATGAGGGGTTGTAATTGCTGAGCATAATGGCGCATACAGGCTTCCGGATGAATTCCCGGCCAGGAATAACAGGTAACGGTTGTCCGGCGGTGGGTAGTCGGAATTCCCTCCGGGATGGTTTTCGTCCAGTTGGGGTCATCGGGGTGAAAAATGTACTGGTCCAGATTTCCCATAGGAATACCTTCGACACCTCGAACAACGGGGGGGTTGACATTCAACGTATAGGGGTCCACCGCCAGATCGGCAATGACTGCATGTTCCGGCAACCACGCAATCCAATCATTGGGTACTACGGGACGACTGGTATCCCAGCGTTGAGTGGCATCCACCAGAATATCTGATGATTGGAACAGGGATTGCATGACAATGGACTGACAGGTAATATTACGGCCAACCACCTGAGCAATTACCCCTGGCCCGCCGGCGCGAATGTGATCGTTATTGCGTTCGATGTTCCCCAGTTTTGTGGCGGCTTCCACGGCATGTTTTCCAACCATGCCAACCCCCAGAATCAAGGCGCGAATCGGCTGATTATCCGGACGAATCAGCCCTGGCCAGCGTTTTTCCAGCACATCATAGGCGGTTTCCAATCCATTCCAGGCAACCGCCTTCATGTTTTCCACCAGCCGGATGTTATTATCGTCCACCACACTGTCCATTGAAATGGCGCGTATTCCCAGTTCCCGCAGTGCCTGTATCCGCAGCGGTCGGGTAGGGTAATGCAGCATGGAAAACAGGATTGCGCCCGGCTTGAGCAGCTTAAATTCTTCCATAGTGGGCGAACGTAGAACAATCACCATTTCTTGAGCAAAAGTTTCTTCCCGGCTGGCTTTGCGGATACGGGGATTACCCTGCTGATAATCATCAAAGGTGAAACCGGAACGAGAGCCGTAACCATCCTCAAGGACGATGTTGACGCCGTGATTAGCCAGAAATTGAATAAATTCAGGGAGAAAAACCCGTTTTTCTCCGGCTTCTTTTTTCATGCGGGGAAACCCGATCGTTTTAATGACAGACATGTTTCCTTCCTCCTTGGATTTTGGGTGAACGACTCAATGATCCCAGCGAGAGAGCATGGCGCGGCTCAGCGCTCGGTGAAAATAAGTGCCCTCAGGGTTGATATTTTTTACTCCACCGGCACTCAAAATTGTTCTCAACAGGGGGGCAATTTGAATGCCGTAAATTTCCATGCACTTTCGCGGGGTAATGCCGGGCCACGAATAGCAGGAAACGGCAAAACGTCGGTTGCGGGTGGGAATGCACGGCGGAATTTTTTCGTAAGCCGGATCGTTGGGCGGAAAAACATACTGATCTAAGTTTCCGTGTGGAATGCCTTCAATGCCTTTGACCGTGAATGGCGGCTTCTCGCATTCATACGGGTCAACCGACAGGTCCAGCAGGACGGCGTGTGGGGCCATAAAGGCAATCCAATCGTTGGGAATGACCGGTCGGGTAGGATCGGGGCGTTGGGTGGCATCAATCAACAGGTCGGTCTGCCGCAACAGATTTTGCATGAAAGCATAATGGTGGGTCAGGTCATAATCCACAGCAGTGACCTGCACGCCCGGCACACCTTTTTCGACCATTTTCCGCCACAATCCTTCGTTGCCATAGCGGATGGCGGCCGGCATGACGTGCATGCCAACCGCACCGCTTCCTAACAGTGTGACGTGAATTGGCGGCCGGTGCGGGCTTTCGAAGCCGGGGGCGGGGTAAATTTCTCGCAGAACGCGAAAAGCAACTTCCACACCATTCCAGGCGACCAGCCGCAGGTTTTCCACCAACCGGCGGCCGGTATCATCTTTAATGGAATCCAGAGAAATTGCTTCAATTTGCAGCGACTTGAGAAATTCGATGCGCTGAGGGCGGGTTGGAAAGTGAATCATGGACATCAGACAAGCGCCTTTGCGCATCATTTTCAAGAGATTTTCTTCCGGGTAGCGCAGTACCAGCACAATATCCTGCTGATAAACTTCCTCTTGCGAGGCAAATCGCACCGATGGACACGCGTTCCGATATTCCTGTTCACTCAAACCCATGCCGGAACCATAACCGAGTTCCAGTACCACCTCGCCTCCCCAGTTGGAGATGTGAGTCATCAGCGAGGGTAAAAAGTCCCGCACTTCACCCGCCTCCACGTGCATTCGGGCGAGCCCAATCCGAAGATGATCGTTCATGGATTTTCCTTTTCTGAGGACAACTCTCTAATTAGTTTACCAGAAAACCGATTCCGAAAAAAACGGGGAAAATCCTGCTGAATGTCAATTGTATTTTTGGGTGGCACGGGCTATAATCAAATCACGATATTCTTTCCGGAAGGAGGTTGGTTTTTCATGGCTAGTGTAACGTACGATCATGTTTGGAAAAAGTTTGGTGATTTTGTCGCGCTCAATGATCTCAACATCCACATCGAAGACAAAGAGTTCTTGGTGCTGGTTGGGCCTTCAGGGTGTGGCAAAACTACCGCGTTGCGCTGTCTGGCGGGTCTGGAAGAGGTTACCGACGGACAGGTCAAAATTGGCGATCGGGTGGTGAACGATGTACCGCCCAAAGATCGCGATATTGCCATGGTGTTTCAATCCTATGCGCTCTACCCTCACATGTCGGTGTTTGACAACATGGCGTTTGGTCTCAAACTCCGCAAAGTGCCCAAGCAGGAGATTCAAAGACGGGTCGAAGAAGCAGCGGCAATTTTAGGAATTGAGCACCTGCTCAAACGTAAACCGCGCGAACTGTCCGGCGGTCAACGCCAGCGTGTTGCCGTAGGGCGGGCCATTGTGCGTGAGCCCAAGGTATTTTTGTTCGATGAACCGCTTTCCAACCTGGATGCCAAGCTGCGCGTCCAGACGCGGGCTGAAATCAGCAAACTGCATCAACGGCTGCAGACCACTTTCATCTACGTGACTCACGATCAGGTCGAAGCCATGACCATGGCAACCCGTATTGCGGTGATGAACAAAGGCATTTTACAGCAGTTAGATACGCCGCAAAACCTGTATGACAAACCTGCCAACATGTTTGTTGCCGGCTTTATCGGATCACCATCCATGAATTTCTTCCCAGCCCACCTCCGGAAAGACGGAAACGATTTGTTTGTGGACACCGGTGACTTTGCGGTCAAGATCCCCGAAGATCAGGTCAAGACCTATGCCCCCTTCGCTGGTCGCGAGGTGATCTTTGGAATTCGTCCAGAGGACATCCACAATCCTCAATTTGCCCCGCCCGGCATTCACGCTGCGCCGGTGGAATGCAAAGTGGATGTTACCGAGTTAATGGGAAATGAAATTTTCCTTTACATGGTCAGCGGCAAGCACAATTTTGTTGCCCGGGTTGATCCGCGTACCCGCTTCCATATTGACGAAAGGGTACAGCTGGTCTTCAATATGGATAATTTCCACCTGTTCGACCCGGCTTCTGACCGTGAAAACCCGGTAGCGATTCGCTGAAAGGTTTTTCCAGCAAAGAGATGAGCACAAATCAGTTGCTCATCTCTTTTTTTATTTCTATAATTAAAAATATTTAAACAAAATTCTTTTCATCCTTTACCAATCATTAACATCACTTAATGGTGTAAAAATGGATACTTTTGGTAAGATAACAAAGGTTTCATATCCAATTTCTCAGGAGGAGAAAAATGTCTCATAAACTGTATCGTTTTAGAATGCTGGTCATTCTGGCTGTAGCATTAATGATGGTCGTTACCGCCTGTCAGCCGGCCGCGCCTGCTGCAAATCAGGGCGAAACTGACCCGCTGGTAAAAGCAGCCAAGGAAGAAGGGATGTTGACCGTCATTGCCTTGCCGCATGATTGGTGCAATTACGGCGAGGCGATTGAAACTTTCAAGGCTAAATACGGCTTGCAGGTCAATGAGCTGAACCCGGATGCCGGCTCGGCGGATGAGATTGAGGCCATCAAAGCCAATAAGGACAACAAAGGCCCTCAAGCGCCGGATGTGATTGATGTGGGTTTTGGGTACGGCCCGCAGCTGGTTGAAGAAAAACTGGTTATGCCGTACAAAGTTTCCACATGGGATACCATTCCCGACGAGGTTAAACACCCGGATGGCTACTGGTACGGTGATTATTACGGCGTGCTGGCCTTTGAAGTGAATAAGGATGTTGTTCAGAATGTGCCGCAGGATTGGGCAGACTTGCTGAAACCTGAATACAAGGGACAGGTTGCGCTGGCGGGTGACCCGCGTGCTTCGGCTCAGGCACAGATGAGCATTATGGCCGCTGCGCTGGCAAACGGTGGTACGCTGGATGATGTTACTCCTGGTTTGGAATTCTTCAAAAAACTGAATGATGCCGGTAATTTCGTGCCGGTAATCGCCAAGCAGGCTACCATTGCCAAAGGCGAAACCCCGGTGGTAATGCGCTGGGACTACAACGCTCTGGCAGACAAGAACGCGCTGGCGGGTAATCCCGAAATCGCGGTGGTCATTCCGCAGAGTGGTGTGATTGCCGGTGTCTACCTGCAGGCAATTAGTGCCTACGCCCCTCACCCCAACGCAGCCAAGTTGTGGATGGAATTCCTCTACTCGGATGAGGGTCAATTAATCTGGCTTAAGGGCGGTTGCCATCCCATTCGGTATAACGATATGGTCAAGCGCAATGTGATTCCGCAGGAACTGAATGATGCCCTGCCGCCCGCTGAACTGTATGCCAAGGCGGTCTTCCCGACCGTTGAGCAAATCAACAATGCCAAACAACTGATTGCCGAAAAATGGATGCAGGTTGTTGGCGCGGATGTCAAATAGGTTAACACAAAATTCGTCCAATCAACGGGACGCGCGTCGCGCGCGTCCCGTTCCCTCATCCCTGTTGAACTGGCTGGGGGTATTACCCTTCTTTCTTTTTATTTTTCTGTTTGTGTTTTTACCGTCGTTTTCTCTGGTGAGCGGTAGTTTTCAGGATCGGCAGGGGAATTTTACCTTCCAAAATTATCTGGACCTTTTCAGTCCATCCATTCTCAGCGCCTACTGGGTGACCATTCGCATCAGTCTGGCATCTGCAGTCGGCGGGGGGATATTGGGCTTCTTTATGGCGTATGCGGTTACGTTGGGCGGTTTGCCCAAAGGACTGCGCAATGCCTTATTGACTTTTTCAGGAGTGGCTTCAAATTTTGCCGGTGTTCCCCTGGCGTTTGCCTTTATCGCAACACTTGGACGTACCGGTATGGTTACCGTTCTGTTAAAAATGGCGGGCTTTGATTTGTACGACCGCGGTTTCAGCCTGTACAGTTTTTGGGGGCTGACCCTCACCTACCTGTATTTTCAATTTCCGTTGATGATTTTGATCATCACCCCTGCTTTGGATGGTTTGAAGCGGGAATGGCGGGAAGCTGCTGAAAATTTGGGAGCTTCCTCATGGACTTACTGGCGGCGAGTTGCGCTGCCGGTTTTGACCCCCTCAATCCTGGGTGCCATGATTCTGCTTTTTGGCAATGCCTTTGGTGCATATGCCACTGCCCTTTCTCTGACTGGCGGGTTTATCAACTTGATTACGATTCTGATTGGGTCACAAATTAAGGGGGATGTGTTGCAAAATACGGGTTTGGGTTATGCGCTGGCAATTGGCATGGTGATTGTCATGGCAGGAGCGATTACCATCTATTATTTCCTGCGCCGGCGCAGTGAGAGGTGGTTGAGAGTATGAGCAAACGCAATGTATTGTGGTCATGGTTTTGGATGTTTTTGGGAGGTTTGTATTTTTTCCTGCCACTTTTGGCAACCTTCGAGTTTTCCCTGAAAGCCAGAAAGGGAGTATATAGTTTCCTTGCCTATGAGCGTGTTTTTGCTGACCCGCTTTTTCTCAGGACTTTTATTTTTTCGCTGGAAATGGCGGTGTTCACGGCACTGGCCGGAATTTTGCTCATTTTCCCCACCGTTTACTGGATCCGCCTGAAACTGCCGCAATTAAGAGGATTGATTGAGTTTGTGAGTATGCTGCCGTTTGTCGTGCCGGCGATTGTGCTGGTTTTCGGCTTGATTCGCGTGTTTAGTGGTGCGCCATTTTTTCTTACGAACACCTTTACCGGTACAAATGTGCTGCTGGTGGCAGCTTATGTGGTTTTGACGATGCCTTATTTATATCGTTCAATTGATACCGGCTTGCAAGCCATAGATGTCCGCACACTGACCGAAGCGGCGCAAAGCCTGGGAGCAGGCTGGGGCACTATTTTATTCCGGGTCATTCTTCCCAACGTGCGCGTTTCAATTTTGAGCGGTTCATTTCTGGCAGTGGCGACTGTGATGGGAGAATTTACCATTGCCAGTTTTCTGGTTGGGATTCGCGCGTTTGGTCCGTACATGTCGCTGGTTGGGCAGAACAAGACTTATGAATCCTCCTCCCTGGCAATCATCAGCTTTGCCCTGACCTGGGCATTCATAGGACTGATTCAATTATTGAATCGCGGAAGAGTTCAAACCCAAATTGCAGGAGCTCACTGAGGTTGACAATCACAATGACCTATCTTCTGCTTTCTAATCTCTCCAAATACTACGGCAATACCCTTGCAGTAGAGAATTTCAACCTTGAGGTTGAGCGCGGTGAGTTTGTTTCCTTTCTCGGTCCCAGTGGATGTGGGAAGACGACCACCCTACGGATGGTAGCGGGTTTTGAGGTGCCGGATCAGGGCAAAATCCTCCTGGAAGGCGAAGACATCACCCTGTTACCGCCCAATCAACGCATGGTAGGGATGGTCTTTCAATCCTACGCCTTATTCCCCAATATGAGTGTGGCCGATAATGTGGCCTTTGGATTATCGGTGCGTAAAATGCCCGCCGATCAGATTCGCCAGCGGGTTTCGGAGATTTTGAAAATCGTTCAACTGGAGGAATTGCAAAAACGCTACCCTTACCAACTCTCCGGAGGGCAGCAGCAACGGGTGGCACTGGCGCGTGCTCTGGCAATCCGTCCACGGGTGCTGCTATTGGATGAACCACTTTCGGCGCTGGACGCAAAGATTCGGGTTGAGCTGAGGGCTGAAATCCGCCGTATTCAACAGGAATTGAAAATTACCACAATTTACGTCACTCACGATCAGGAAGAGGCGCTGTCGCTTTCGGATCGAATTGTGGTGATGAACAAAGGCAGAATTGAACAAATCGGTACACCTTTTGAGATTTACAATTACCCGCAAACCGAGTTTGTGGCTTCTTTCATCGGCCAGCTGAACCTGATTCCGGTGCAGGTGGTTGATCGTGAGCGGGGGGCATACCGGATTGGTGAACAGACTATTCAAATTGAGCACAGCCAGCGCATCCCCCTCAGCGATCAGCCCAAACTGGCCATCCGTCCTGAGGAAGTCAAATTGGGCAAAGTGGATGGCTGGAATCAATTGACCGCGCAGGTGCGGCAAATTTCCTTTTTGGGCGCTATCGTCCGTATCTGGTTAGAACTGGAAGGAGTACCACTCTTGTTGGACGTGTTCAATGAGCGCAAACTGGAATTGCCCAAAGTCAATGAAAAGGTGACGATAAGTTTTCCATACCACGCCTGTTGGGTCTTGTGAGGCGCTAATTGCTGGTTTGGGTTGTGATGGTTTTTTGGAACAATCGTTTGCCAAGTAAAATCAAAGCAATTCCGCCGCCAGCGGAGAGAATGCCCATCAGTGTAAAGGCGTCCTGCCAGAAACGCAGCGGAAACAGGCGAATGAGGGTGTCTGAATAGTAGAAAAGCCAGGTGTCTCCCTCGAAGAAGATCAGGTGAAAGCCGGTAAAAAGCGAAGAAAAACCGATCATCACCCCAGCCAGAATCAGGCCGATGACGATCAGGATTGCCCAGCCGGCGCGCGAGAGGGTCAGCCAGTATTCCCCCAGCCACCTGCCACGCCATGCCCACACGCCGGTCAGGAAAATGAAGATGCCCAGAATGCCCCATGCGCGAATCATCTGCTGAACCAGAATCTTGACATCCAGCATGTGACGTAACTCGCGTTCATTGAAAACCTGAGAGCCATTTTCAAACCTCAAATCCCCCAGAAAAGAAATATCTGCATCGTTGAGCAGGTATTTCAAGGAGAGGTTTGCCCAATGAAGGCGGTCATCCTTTGTAAAGCCAAACGCATCCGGCGGAAAACCGGGCATGTTGTATTCAATTGTAAGGAAAAGCGGGTTCATCAAAAGCCGGATGGAGGTCATCATTACAAATAAAACCACAGCGGGGAGCAGAATATAGAGGACAAGAGAGCGAAAGGTTTTCATTGCAAGGTCTCCACTTCTCCGGAAAACAGAAAATCCAAAATCATCTCATTGGTAATCCACTCAATGGGTGATCGGTCATCGGTGAAAACCACACCCGGCGGTGGGGCGGGTTGCAGGTTCTGGATGCAAACCGCCATGGCTTGTAGCAGGAGAAAGGGGGTATCGGGGGATTCACTCAACTGCTGAAAATTAGCCGTGAGATTTTCCACCCGGGTTGGCTGCACCGTCGCAAACAAGATGGAATTGAACGAATCGGGCAGGTCCATAATATGCACACTGGGAAATACCTGTGCAATGGTTGTGTAAAGGGTGTTAATCAGGCGGCGGTCAGTGGGGCTGCGCCCAACGTTGATCACCATCACACCATCCTCCGTCAGGCGGTCTCTGACCAGTTGAAAGAACTCCAGGGTAGTCATGTGCCATGGGATGTAGGGCGGCCGGTAAGCATCCACGCTGATGATTTGATATTTCTGGTTCGAACGAGCCAGCCCCCATCGCCCATCCTGAACGATGACATTCAAGTAGGGCAGGTTCATCCCAAAATACTGACGGCCAACCTCTACGATTTCAGGGTCAATTTCAATGCCGTCAATGGTCAGGTTGGGAAAAACCAACCCGGCCTGTCGGGCGGTTGTGCCGGCTGCCAGTCCGACAATCGCCATGCTCCGGATGCTGCTGCGCTCTACCGGCGCGGGGTTGAAAAAAGGGGCAACCAGCACCTGTTCCCAAGGACCATTGTAAAAATAATTGCTGGGGTGATAAACCGAATGCACTCCCTGCCCATCGTTGAGACGCAGGTAACGGGTTTCGCCGAATTGCAACACCTGGATATAGTTATAGGCCGAATCGGTTTCAAAAATCAGCCCAGGGCTGGCTTTATCTGTCCCGCGCGTGCCAAAAATTGCCAGCAAAAGCAAAACGCCCGGCATCCAGGCGTAATACAATGTTCGACGCCAGCTGCAGGTTACTCCCAATCCCAGCAGAGAAATCAATAAAAGAAACGCGGAAATGGTCAGAAAGGTACGGTAAGTACCTACCAGAGGGATGAGGATCAGCACCGGCAGGAATGTGCCAAGAAATGAACCCAGTGTGGAAATGGCGTAAATGCGGCCGGCGATACTTCCGGCAGTACGCGAATCCCGCAGCGCCAGCCGGATGGCAAATGGTGAGGCGGTGCCCAGCAGGGTAATCGGGATGATGAATAGAATCATCACCACACTAAACGAGCCAAATAAAACTCCTAAATCGAGGCTGTCAAAGGCATTCGCCGCCAGCCGCAGAATGGGACGCGAAGCCAGGGGGATTAAGCCGATTGAAAAGGCTGCCCAGATTAAAATTTGAAAGAAAGTCGAGTAATGAGGAGACCGATCTGCCCAGCGCCCGCCAATGAAATAACCGGCGGTTAGATAAATCAGAATCAAACCGATGATGCTTGCCCAGGTCAGATTGCTGGTGCCAAAATAATTACCCAGCAAGCGCGAGGCGGACATTTCGGCTGCCAGGGTGGTCATGCCGGAAACAAACACAGCCAGATAAAGCCATTTTCGCATGAGGTAGATTATACCTTGAGGCTGCTGAACTCTCGCTCATTTTCTCACATCGAACTTGGCTATAATTGATTTTGCAGGAGGTTGTGATGATGAGGCCTATTCCATTGGTTAATGTTGATCAAATGCGGGCGATTGAACGGGAGGGCGATGCCCGCGGGGTTTCTTACGCTGAAATGATGGAACGAGCTGGACGCGGTGTAGCCAACGCGGTTTTAACTTCCCCCGCGATTTCACAGGCAAAATCGGTTGTGGGACTGATCGGTTCCGGCAATAACGGCGGAGATGGGCTGGTTGCCCTGGAACATCTGGCGAAGGCTGGATGGAAGGGGCGGGCTTATCTGGTGCGCCCGCGACCTGAGGGGGATGTTCATTTGCAGCGGGTCAGAAACGCCGGTGTTGAAGTGTATGAGGCCAAGAGGGATGCGGATTTCAAAGTGCTGGATGAGTGGCTTTCTGAAAGTGATGTTTTGCTGGACGCTGTGCTGGGCACCGGTATTCAACTGCCCCTCAAACCAGAGGTGGAGCGTGTTTTAGGGCATGTGCGAAAATTTACCCCGTTGCCGTTTGTCGTGGCGGTGGATTGTCCCTCCGGCGTTGATTGTGACAACGGACAGGCTTCCCCGGCAACCATCCCGGCGCAGTTAACGGTTTGCATGGATGCTGTCAAAATCGGGTTATTGCGTTTTCCGGCGGCTGAATTGACCGGTCAACTGGGGGTTGTGCCGTTGGGGTTACCGGCAGATTTGACCGCCTTACAACAGATTAGCGATTTTGTGGCTTGCGCAGCGGAGGTGCGTTCGTGGCTGCCAGAAAGACCTGCCAGTGCTCACAAAGGCACTTTTGGAACCGTATTGGGGGTTGCCGGTTGTGAGGATTATATTGGGGCAGCGGGACTGGCAGCCGAAGCGGCCTATCGCAGCGGGGCTGGGCTGGTGCGCATGGCGGTTATTCCGGCGGTACGCAGTGCACTGGCCGGTCGCTTAAGCGAGGTCACCTGGCTGACCCTGCCGGAAAGGGATGGCGGTATTGCGGAAGCGGCTGCCCAAAGCGTTCTTGATCATCTGGAACGAGCGACAGCCTTACTGGTTGGACCAGGCCTTGGCACTGCCCCCGCCACTGCCGGGTTCGTTCAGCGCCTGTTCAGCCAAAGGCTGCCCTTACCGCCGTTGGTGCTGGATGCGGATGGACTGAGGTTGACGGCAACGATTGAAAATTGGTACGAAAAATTGCCCTCGCCGTCGGTTTTAACCCCCCATCCGGGTGAGATGAGTGGGCTTACCGGCCTTTCCACAGCACAAATTCAGGCCGATCGCTCCGCCACAGCCCGCCGGTTTGCCCGGCAATGGGGGCATGTGGTGGTGTTGAAAGGGGCTTTTACGGTAGTAGCCGCGCCGGATGGAAAGGTTCATCATATTCCGGTGGCCTCTGCTGCGCTGGCGCGGGCAGGGAGTGGGGATGTGCTGGCGGGATTGATCGCCGGATTGCTGGCGCAAGGCGTTGCGCCGTACCCGGCTGCTGTGGCAGCGGCCTGGATACACGCTCACGCCGGTCTGATTGCTCAAACGCGTATGGGGCAGTCGGCTTCGGTTTTGGCGGGAGATATTCTCCATGCTGTACCCGACGCCCTGACGCGCCTCTACAACCGCGAAGAAACACAAGACGCGGTGAGGGTGATTCCGGTTTGAATTAAAAGCAGCCGGTCAGGTTCAGCCGGCTGCTTCAGCAAGTCAGATCAATTAGGAGAGGGTCTCGCTAATCTCTTCAGCTGCATCACCGGCCTTGGAGGCGGCCTTGCTCAATTTGGATTTTTGTTCTTCCAGCAGGGTTGAGCCTTTTTGCTGGAGTTCCTCGGCAGATTTCTTGGCTTTTTCCAGCAACTCCTCGGCACGGCGCAGGGCTTCGTTGGCTGCTTTTTCGGCTTCTGCGTAGGTGGTGCTGACTGTGTCAGAGGCTTTGTCACGCAATTCGATGGCGCGTTCTTTGATCACTTCGCGGGTTTCCTCCCCGGATTGCGGGGCAAGCAATAAAGCTGTAATTGCGCCGGTCAAGCCTCCAATCACAAAACCGATCAGGAAAGCTCCAAAATCATCTCGTTCAGACATCTCATTCTCCTTTCTTTGGCATGTTAATGAATGTGTTGGGTTTTAGAATCAACCCGGTTCACCGCCGGTCCGGGCGGATGAAGTCAAATAATTTGCGCAGGCCTGCCAGATATTCGTTCAGTTTCATGACGGGTTCAACCAAATTGTTGCTGAGAAATTGGGTTGTGCCGCGCAGGTGGTTGACCGTTTCGTTGGTCGAATCCAGAATTGGTTTAATTTCATTTTGCAGCAGATTGATCAGGGTGGCAACCTGAATGATCAACACGATGACAGCAACCCCCAGTACCAGCGATTCCAGTGCCATCACGATGATGAAAATATCCCGCACCTTGGCGGTGGTACTTTCGGGCGCCAGTGCCAGTAAAACGATGCCGCCAATGATCAACAGCATAACCACAACCACTCCCACGATGATGCCGGTAGCCCGCCGATTGTCTGCAGACCGTTCTTCTGAGGAGCTCGATTCTGGCTGGGTGTTGGAAGGCTGGCCGGATGATTCAACGGGTGTGAGTTGAGGTTCTACAGTCATATGCTCATTATAACATACCTGAACTACAAGCAAATGCAGCGGTTAATCAAATCATAACATTTCAAAATTTTACAGGTCGGCGAATCAAATCAAAAGAAGTGTTTTTTTCAAGGATTCCCGAAATTTTTCCTGAATAGCCGGGGTTGTTTATAATTAATGTTGAGGGATGGTATGACGCCTTTTGAACCGGCTTACCTGCATCTATTGGAAAGCGGCAAGGCTCAACAACGCATTGATGAGGCTTATGCTCATCTGCAAGCCTGCGATGTTTGCCCTTTAAGATGTGGTGTCAACCGGTTGGAAGGTGAATTGGGCGTGTGTAAAACCGGGGTAAAGGCTCAGGTGAGCAGTTTCGGGGCGCATTTAGGCGAGGAAGAACCCCTGCGGGGTTGGGCCGGCTCCGGGACGATATTCTTCGCCCGCTGTAATTTGCGCTGCGTTTTTTGCCAGAACTTTGAGATCAGTCAGGTGGGGAGGGGCCGGGAAGTTGAACCCGAAGTACTGGCGGAAATCATGCTCAGGCTGCAGGAAGCCGGCTGCCACAACATCAATCTGGTATCCCCAACGCATGTTGTACCGCAAATCATTGCCGCAGTTCTGATTGCGGTGCAGGCCGGTTTGCGCCTGCCGTTGGTTTACAACAGTGGGGGTTATGATTCACTGGAAATGCTCGCATTACTGGATGGAATTGTGGATATTTACATGCCAGATATGAAGTATGGAGATGATGATACTGCCCGCCGCTATTCCAAAGTGCCCCGCTATGTTGAAGTTAATCAGGCAGCCGTCCGTGAGATGCAGCGGCAGGTGGGAGACTTGCAGCTGGACGAACAGGGAATTGCGCGGCGCGGGCTGCTGGTACGCCACCTGGTGCTGCCAAACCAGCTGGCTGGTACTGAAAAAGTGCTGCAATTTTTAGCGGAAGAAATTTCCAAAAGTGTCTATCTCAACCTGATGGATCAATACCATCCTGCTTATCAGGCTGGTAATTATGAAGAGTTGAATCGCCCGATTACAACGCAGGAATATCAACAAGCCCTGGCAGCTGCGCGCAGATGGGGGCTGATGCGGCTGGATCAACGCCGCCGGTGGGCCTGGAGATAAACAACACGAGAAGGAAAACTTTTGTGAGTCTGGCTTCAATGTAAAAGCAGGATAAACTCGGCCTTGCGACCCTGCACCATGCGGCGGATTTCGGCCACAGTGCCGCGCACAACTTGTTCACCCGGCTGAGTCAGATTCAAACCCAGCGTCAGACGCCGATTTTTACCGGCGGTTTTCTCAATATCCTCCAACAGGCTGGAAAGGCGGTAGGGGGTATCCATAATGACGAGCGGTAAATTCAGGCGAAGAAAGCGCTGCAGCTCCTGCCGTCGTTCCTGAGGAGAACGGGACAAGAAGCCGACATAGACAAAACGCTCCAGCTTCGTATCCAGCAGGCTGAGCAGCGCCATGAGGGACGATGCCCCCGGCACAGTTGTGACCGTGATGCCCATCTCAACCGCCTGCCGGATGAGTTCAGCACCCGGATCAGCAAATACCGGCGTGCCGGCATCGCTGATCAGCGCCATGCTTTCCCCCAGCAACATGCGCTGCACCAATGTAGCGGCCTGTTCGGTTTCATTATGTTCGTTGAGGGAAATGAGTTGCCGGGGTGTGATTCCCAACTTTTTGAGCAGGGTGCTGCCCTGGCGGCGTTCTTCGCAAATGACAACATCAGCTTCTCCCAAAATCCGGATTGCCCGGAGGGTGATATCCTCCGGGTTTCCGATAGGGGTTGCAACAATGTATAATTGACCCATCTTCATGGTGACGATTATAAAGCATTCCCGATAAAGAATGATTCGAAAGCGAGTCTTGATAGAAAAACATCTTATGAGGTGAAACATGATTGCAGCATTGGAGAATTTCAATCCAGTTGTTCAAGCCTTATTTGCGACTTTATTCACGTGGGGAGTCACGGCTCTCGGTGCAGCCGGCGTTTTTCTAACCCGCGAAGTCAATCGAAGATTGTTGGATACCCTGCTGGGGTTTGCCAGCGGGGTGATGATTGCAGCCAGTTTCTGGTCGCTGCTGGCACCGGCAATTGAGATGTCTTCAGGCATGGGCATACCGGGCTGGATACCGGCCGTAGTTGGTTTTCTGATGGGCGGGGCGTTTCTCTATCTGATTGACCGGCTGCTGCCCCATCTGCATTTCAGAGAACCGCTCAGCGCGGCAGAGGGCATCAAAACTTCCTGGCAGCGCAGTGTGCTGCTGGTACTGGCAATTACCCTGCACAACTTTCCGGAAGGACTGGCTGTGGGCGTCGCTTTTGGGGCGGCTGCCAGCGGTATCCCGGAGGCTTCCATTGCCGGGGCAGTGGCGCTGGCAATTGGAATTGGTTTGCAGAACTTCCCTGAAGGACTGGCAGTTTCTGCACCACTCAGGCGTGAAGGCATCTCCCGTTGGAAAAGTTTTTTGATGGGTCAGGCCTCCGGTATTGTGGAGCCGATTGCAGGTGTGCTGGGGGCAGCGGCAGTGTACTTCATTCAGCCGATTTTGCCCTACGCGCTGGCTTTTGCCGCTGGTGCCATGATTTACGTGTGTGTGGAAGAGTTGATTCCCGAAGCGCAGCGCGGTGAGCATTCGGACATGGCCACCATTGGACTGATGCTCGGCTTTGCAGTCATGATGGCGCTGGATGTAGCCCTTGGATAAACCCTCAAAATTCTCGCGGGTTAGCCGCATCACGTTACTGTTGGTGGTGTTTTTTGCGCTGGATAAAGTGGTAGCCTTTATCCGCCAGGTGATCATTGCACGGCAGTTTGGCCTCTCTGCGGAGCTGGATTCGTTTAATGTTGCCAACAATCTGCCGGACTTGCTGTTTGCGCTCATCTCCGGGGGTGCGCTGGCAATGGCTTTCATCCCGGTACTGGCGGAAGAAATTACCAAAGGTGGAAGGCAGGCAGCCTGGAATTTGTTTTCCAAAATCGCCAACCTGGCTTTTCTGGTCACAGCCGGATTAGCCATGATAATTGCTCTGTTTGCGGATCCAATGGTGCGATGGGAGCTGGGCATTGCGCCGGGGTTTGAAACTGCTCAGCAGGATCTGGTTGTCAACCTGATGCGCTTGAACCTGATTGCAACGCTGATTTTTTCTATCAGCGGTCTGGTGATGGCCGGCTTACAGGCCAATCAGCACTTTTTGTTACCGGCGATGGCCCCCTTGTTGTATAACTTTGGGCAAATTTTTGGCGCATTGATCCTTTCTCCTCAGGAGGGTTACCGTCTTGGGGGGCTGATTCTGCCTTCGTTTGGACTGGGGGTGCATGGGTTGGTGTATGGCGTCATTATTGGGGCATTTCTGCATTTGGGCATTCAGCTGCCGGGCTTGATTCGCTATCAGTTTCGCTGGAACAGCGGACTGGGGTTAAACACCGAACCAGTTCGCAAGGTGCTGCGCCTGATGGGGCCGCGCCTGTTAACGATGATGTTCATTCAATTAATTTTCATTGTGCGCGATAATCTGGCATCACGGCTGGAAGAGGGGGCGGTGACTGCGCTGACCTATGGCTGGATGATTTTTCAGGTGCCGGAAACCCTAATTGGCACGACGATTGGAACCGCTATACTGCCAACCCTTTCAGAGCAATTTGCGCGGCAGGATCGAGAGGAATTCTTTGCCAGCATCCAGCGGGCGGTCAGGGTTTTGATTGCGATTACCCTACCGGTGGCAGTAATCCTGTCCTTCGGTTTGCGGCCGTTGCTGATGCTGGCTTTCGATTTTGACCCGGCCGGCACCGATTTGCTGACCTGGGTCACGCGGGCTTATCTGGCGGGTCTTTTGGGACAAAGTCTGGTAGAAGTGGCAGTCCGTTCCTTTTATGCCCGTCAGAATGCTTTGATTCCGCTGCTTGGGGCAGGTTTTACCTTTGTTGTATATGTGCTGGTCAGCAGCCAGTTGTACCGAGTGTTCGGAGCTGCCGGCATCAGCCTGACCGACTCGATTGCCTTCACTGCCGAGGCGGTCTTGCTGCTGTTGATTCTCAACCGCCGCCTGGTGCGTTCGCTACAATGGGGGGGCAGCCTGCTGCGCGGTCTGATGGCAGCCGCTGCCGGCGGAGCAATGGTCTGGCTGGGAATGACTCTCATGGCCGACTGGAATCCGTTGCTTCAAAGTCTGCTCTCGCTGGCAGGCGGCGGGCTGGCAGCAATACCAATCCTGATGCCTGAACTGCGCCTGTTGCTTAAATTATGAGGGAGAGGTAGGGTATAATTGCCCTCATGACGGAAAAGGCAACCATCAACCACGAACCCGTGTTACCGGCTGAAGGTAAAGCAGAGTTGCAAGAACAGGCCGAAACCAAAACCCATAAAAGAATTCCCTTCTGGGTGTTTTTAATGGGTGTTGTGTTTTTGCTGGCAGGTGCAGCCATTGGCGTGTTTCTGGGATACCGTGCCGGTATTGAACTGCGAAAACAGGCGCAGCAAAATCAGGTGATTATGGAGGCTACCTACCAGTACCAGTTGGGGCTGGTAGATCTGGAGGCCGGGCGTTACGAAACTGCCCGTAAACGTTTTGAGTATGTCATTTCACTTCAACCGGATTTTCCGGGCGCGGCAGAAAAATACGTTGAAGCCAATATGCTCTATTCCCTGGCTTTGACGCCAACCCCGGCACCCACCCCCACGCTGGAACCTACTCCCGACCTGCGCGGTGAGGAAGAAATTTTCAATCAAATTTCCCAGCATTTGGTGAACAAAGAGTGGGGACAGGCCGTTGAGGCCATTCAACGGCTGCGGGATAAGAATGTGAACTACCGTTCGGTGGATGTGGATGGTATGTATTACATTGCCCTGCGGTTTTTAGGCATTGAAAATGTGAGCCGCGGGGAACTGGAAGTGGGCATTTATAACCTGACCCTGGCCGAACGTTTTGCTCCGCTGGATGTTGAAGCCCAAAATTACCGCAATTGGGCGCGCATGTACCTTTCGGCGGCCAGTTTTTGGGGGGCAGACTGGGCGCGGGTGGTGCGTTATTTTGCCGATATTTATCCCTCCCTGCCGAATTTGCGCGATGCTTCGGGCATGACCGCGGTTGAACGCTATCGGGTGGCTTCAATCCGCTATGGGGATCAATTAATGACCCAGGGTTTGTATTGTGATGCCGAAATTCAGTATCGCAATGCACTGACGATCCGACCGGATGCGGTGGCGGAAAACGCGGCGGCACAGGCAGCCCAATACTGCGCGAATCCGCCCAACCAGGAAGAAGCGCCGGAAGAGGTACCCCCCATTCCTGAAAACACCCCCACTCTTCCTGGGGGCGGCGAAACTCCCGGCGAAACTCCAAGCCCTACCCCAGAATCGGGTGGATAAACGACATGCAAGACTTGCCGAATTGGGGACTGGCGCTGGCTTACTGGCTTCACATGCTGGCTACGGTAACGTGGCTGGGTGGACTGGCAACCCTGGCGCTGCTGGTCATTCCAAACGCCAGAAGGATGCTCAACGCTGATGCTTATGCCCGCTTTCTGGAAAAAATGCAAAGCCGGCTTCAGCAAGTGGGCTGGTTCAGCCTGGCAGTCTTAATCGGCACTGGGATGTTTCAGATGAGCGCGCACCCTGCCTATGAAGGCTTTTTGGCCATTGAAAACAGCTGGTCGGTTGCGATTCTTGCAAAGCATGGTATCGTGGCATTGATGATTGTGGTTAGTGCCTATAACACGTGGGGTTTGACCCCTGCTTTACGCCGGCTGGCGTTGATGCGTGCCGCCGGTAAGGAACTGCAACCGGAAATCATCAAGCGGCTGCAAAAACAGGAAGACCGCCTGCTGGTGGTAAATGGGGTTTTATCAGTTCTGGTCTTGCTTTTGACTGCGGTAGCGCGTGCTTCCTGATAATCCGCTCACGGGCGCGGAGCGGTGTAAAAACGATATGGCTCGTCCGGATAATAATGCCAGACTTTGCGCCCCGGAAAAGCGCGCATGACCTGCTGGTTGTCTTCATCACTGCGGCTAAAAACGAACACAAATGGCGTGTCCAGATAAGGTGAACTGAGTTCCAGCAGGGTGGCATATTCCCGCCAGTTTTTCTGACGGTGAACGAAGACCAGCGCAGGGGTCAAATCAGCGGCGTTCTGACTCTGAAAGGGCAATAACTGCTGGCGGCTTGAACCGTACAGATGAACCATTCCCCCCAGTCGCGCCGGCAGGTAAAGCCAGAGATTGCAGACTATCAAGAAAAACACAATTCCGCAAGTTAATGCGAAACGCAGGCGCGAAATCCACCAGTCGCGGCTATACCGCTCAATGGCAGATAATTTTCCGGCCAGCCAGACAATTCCGGCAGATGTCAATAAGGTGGCGCTAATCAACCCTTCGAAATAGTAACGCGGTCCGTATAATTGGGCGCCGATCCAATAAAGCATGTAGAACAGCATCAAAGAGGGGGCAATGGCGAGCGCAGCCCCAACCGCTTTACGGCGGCGGAGGGCTATGAAACCGAACGGAAGGAACAGCCAGGAAATTCGTCCCCAGCCAAACAGGTCGCTTACACCGCTATGCAGGCTGTGTTTCAGGTTCAACCTCGCCC